>NZ_JBFWJQ010000096.1:0-9503 GCF_050253115.1 Syntrophotalea sp. | reverse complement strand
CCGGCACGGGATCCTTGAGATAATCGACAAACCGGTCGAGTTCATCGGCCGGCAAGGCATGCAGATCGCGGACAATAACCAAGCGACGGGGGCTGAAAACAGGCAGGGTGCGGGCCGCATCCAGCACAGTGGCAACCCGACAGCCCTTGCCATGAAATATTTCCAGATTGAAATCGCGCGCCTCGGCAGGAACCGTCTGCTCGATAATCTCGCGCAGCGTACGGTCGACGAAGAAGGTCTCCTCCCCGTACAGCAGCAACAGGTTCGGCAGAGATTTTTCCCGCAAGCGCTTTTGCAGTTCACCAGGTGTCACCGGGCATCCCCATCACTGTCGTGCCGCAATGATTGAACGCTCAGAAATCATCGATCATGCGGGAATAGAGTTCGTCGGCGAGACGCCGGGCGACTTCCGCAACCGCGGCTTCTTCCCGATCATCTTCCTGAGCCTTGTCGGCGCTCGCCAGGTAGTCTTCGGTGCCATGCGATGTGCCCTTCCAGAGAATCTGGGCCGTATCGGCATGTCGCAAGGCGGCCTCGACGGTCATGCGGGCCCGGTATTCGGCGATCCGGTCATTGCCGTCATAGGACAAAGAGCTGTTTGTGTACCGGGTGACGGAGCCGGTCAGGACGGCGTCGGCCATATCCGGATTCGCAACGAGCTCCACCCCCGGGCTGCTTGCCAACCGGTCGATCAGCGCATTGGTAACGGCATTCTCCAGGAACGGCTCGTAGGTGGCGTTGCGGAAAATGGCCACATGAACGTAACGAACGCCGCCGGGCAGCGTATCCCCCCGCCCCTGTAAATGATAGCCGCAGCCGAACAGGCCGGCGAGCAGAACGCCAATGGCGAAAATGCGCCGCGTCATGAGGCCACGATGTTCACCAGACGGCCGGGAACCACCACCACTTTGCGCACTGTTTTTCCTTCCAGAAACCGGGCCACATTGCTCTCCTCGAGGGCAGCCTGCCGCAGAGACGCCTCGTCCGCGTCGGCCGCGACCGTCAGCTTGCCGCGCACCTTGCCGTTGACCTGCACGACAATGGTTTTACTGTCCTCCACCAAAGCTGTTTCGTCCCAATCGGGCCATCCGGCGCTTTCGATCCCCCCGGCATGCCCCAGGCAGGTCCACAATTCTTCGCAGATATGAGGCACAAAAGGCGCGAGAAGCCGCACCGTCGCTTCGAGAGCCTCGCGCATGACGCCAGGATGGCGCGCCTTTTCCTCGAATCCGTAAACGGCATTGACCAGTTCCATAACCGAAGCAATGGCCGTGTTGAAATGAAAACGTCCATCGATGTCTTCAGTCACCTTTTTAATGGTCCGGTGCACCTGGCGCCGCAGATCCCTGGCCGCGCCGTCAACCTCCGGAGGGATATCGGCTCCGGCAATCCGCTCAAGGTTATCATAAACCGCACGCCAGACCCGATGCAGAAACCGGTAGCACCCCTCCACCCCCTGTTCGTTCCACTCCAGATCCTTTTCCGGCGGCGCGGCGAACAAGGAGAAAAGCCGCGCCGTATCGGCCCCGTAGCGTGCGATGAGCTGATCGGGGTCGACGACGTTTTTCTTCGATTTGCTCATCTTTTCGGTACGGCCGGTTTTAACGCTGGCACCGCACAGGCTGCACTTGCCATCGACGGCTTGCTCCGGAAACAGCCACCCATGCGCGGGACAGGAAACCGTGTCCATGCAGACCATGCCCTGCGTCAGCAGGTTCCTGAAGGGCTCATCCTGGGAGAGCATGCCCAGATCCCGCATGACCTTGGTAAAAAACCGGGCATAAAGCAGGTGCATCACGGCGTGTTCGATACCGCCGATGTACTGGTCTACCGGCAGCCAGTGATCGACCGCTTCCCGGTCCAGGGGCCCCTGGTCGAATCGGGGGCAGGTGTAGCGGGCAAAATACCAGGAGCTTTCCACAAAGGTATCGAAGGTATCCGTTTCCCGGCGCGCATCCCCGCCACAGGTCGGACAGTTCGTCTTTAAAAAGGCCTGATGGCGTGCCAGGGGGCTGCCGCCCTCGCCGCTGATTTCGACGTCCATGGGCAGAACAACCGGCAGATCCTTTTCCGGAACGGGAACGATGCCGCAGTGCGGGCAATAAATGATCGGTATCGGCGTGCCCCAGTAACGCTGCCGGGAGACACCCCAGTCGCGCAGGCGATAATTGATGGTCTTGCGCCCGAAGCCCTGCGCCTCAAGGTATTCAGCGATTTTTTCCTTGGCGGTTTCATTGTCCAGCCCGTCGAAAGGACCGGAATTGACCAGGCATCCCGAACCGACCCAGGCTTCGTCCATAACGGCGACATCGAGCGTCTGATTTTCGGGCTGGATCACCAACACCATGGGAATATCGTATTTTCGTGCGAACTCAAAATCACGCTGGTCGTGGGTAGGTACCGCCATGACCGCTCCGGTGCCGTAGTCCATCAGCACGAAATTGGCCAGGAACACGGGCAGGCGCAGGCCGTTAACCGGGTTGATGGCATAAGATCCTGTAAAAACGCCTTCCTTGACAAAATCGTCACTGGTGCGCCGGGCTTTGTCCTGGGTACGCACGCGGGCAACGAAAGCTTCGACCTCGGCCCTGCGGTCCGGTGTGGTCAGGTCCGCGACCATGGGATGCTCGGCGGCCAGGCTCATGAAGGTAGCGCCGAAAAGGGTGTCGGGGCGGGTGGTAAAAACCCTGATCTGCAGATCCGCATCGGCCACCGGAAAGGCAATCTCGCAGCCGGTGGACCGGCCGATCCAGTTGCGCTGCATGGTCAGCACCGGCTCGGGCCAGCCGGACAGTCTACAGGTATCGTCCAGCAATTCCTGAGCGTAATCGGTGATCTTGAAAAACCACTGCTCCAGTTCCTTCTGCTCGACCAGCATGCCGCAACGCCAGCAGGCCCCGTTTTCGACCTGCTCGTTGGCCAGTACCGTCTGACAATCGGGACACCAGTTAACGAAAGAGCTTTTCTTGTAAGCCAGCCCCTTCTCGAACATTTTGAGGAATATCAGCTGTTCCCAGCGATAGTACTCAGGGTGACAGGTTGCCAGTTCCCGATCCCAATCGTAGGAGAACCCCATTTTCTTGAGCTGGGCCCGCATATTGTCGATGTTTTCATAGGTCCACTTACCGGGATGCGTTCCATGCTGGATCGCCGCATTCTCGGCGGGCATGCCAAAAGCGTCCCACCCCATGGGGTGGAGGACATTAAAACCCTGCAGGCGCTTGAATCGCGCCACCACATCGCCAATGGAATAGTTGCGCACATGACCCATGTGAATGCGCCCGGAAGGATAGGGAAACATCTCCAGCAGATAGTACTTGTCCCTGCCATCCTGAGCGGCCTTGAAGGTCTGCTCTTTTTCCCAATGTGCCTGCCACTTGCCTTCAATGCCGCCGGCGTCGTAACGTTCTTCCATACCAAACCCCTTGGCATCCGCCCGGATACCGATATAAACAGGAAAACCGGCCGACGCCGGTATCTGAAAATCCCGAAAATTCACGAAGCCGGCACATCCCCGACAAAGCATGCCATGACAGAGAAAACCGGCGGGCGCAACTGCACGTTGCCCTGTCGAACCTGGAAACTGGGCAGCTACTTACTTTTCGCGGTAAGTGATGCGACCTCGCGTCAGATCATAGGGAGAAAGTTCGACGGTGACCCGGTCTCCCGGCAGAATACGAATATAGAATTTGCGCATCTTGCCGGAAATATGGGCCAGAATGATGTGCCCGTTGTCCAGCTTGACGCGGAACATGGCATTGGGAAGCGGTTCGACGACCTTCCCTTCAACTTCAATGGCTTCTTCTTTTGCCAACGCAACCTCCTTGGGTAAATAAACGGGCGTTATCAGTAAATAAAATCCCGGTGGGCAAAACAGCACTATTTAACATGACCGCCCCGGGCATTGTCAACCCTCTGACGGCATAGCCTCAAAGCTGCAAAGCCCATGGCCAGGCAGCGGTTATTTTGTGAGCAGATCCAGAAACCCCTGGATCGTTGTCAGCTTGCGTTCCGACTCGCAATAGAGCTTGGAAGCAAAGATGGCGGTTGCGGCATGTCCCGCCAGCAATGTGAAAAGCTCATGGTCGATTTCGGCAAATCGGCGTTTTTGTATAAACAATCTGTATACAGCCAAAACTCCGATAACGCGGTTCTTGATTTTCAACGGTATGCAGGCCAACGGTTTTTCCGGTTCCAGGCCATCCAGTGTTTCGGAAAAAAAACTTTCGCCTTCCCGGGCTACCATGCCGGGGACCCCTTGCCCCAGAGCAAATACCGGCAAATCCTGAACCACGACACCCTCACCGGCCATCGCCTGTAGCGTACCGGTATTTTCGTCAAGCAGAAAAATGGCAAACTCTTCCCCGCCAATCAGATTGATGATGATTTCGGAGATAATTTTCAAGACTTCGCGAAAGTCGAGGGTTGCGTGCAACTGATAGGTCGCAATATAAAGCCTGGCCAGGCTGTTGTTTTCGGCCTCGATCTCGACATAACGGTTGGCAAAATCAATATTTTCAGACTCAACCAGCTTTATGCGCTGCAGAATTTCGTTTTTTTCCCGCTCCAGGTCGACGATCCGGGCTTTAAGCATCTCCACTTCGCGCAAAGCCTGCCCGGCGCAAGAAGCCAGGCGACTCTGCTCTTCGAGCTGCACCAGGCGGTAACGCAGCTTTTCATTCTCACGCATCAGCTCCTGGGTGAAATCCGCACCTTTTTTGAAAACCTGCATGAATTCTTCAGCACGTTGAAGCAACTTCCCCTGGTCCTCTCTCTGAATCATCGCCTCTCCATGGCAACAGGCAACAACCGGTGTGCAGGCCCCCTACCCTTGATAACTGGGCGGCATCCGGTTTCTCCGCCTCACGGCAGAAACCTCTGGATCGTCTCGATAACCATGGCGGACTTGAAGGGCTTGGTGATATACCAGTCGGCACCGACCTCCTGTCCGCGGGAAAAATCATCCTGGCACTTCCTCGCCGTCAGCATGATAACCGGGATATGGCGGGTTTCCGCAGCGAATTTGATCCTCCGACACACCTCGAAGCCATCAATTTCGGGCAGCATGATATCCAGCAGTACAAGATCCGGCTTGTCCGTCGCAATAGCCTCGAGGGCCGCCTGGCCATTGGAGACGCCCCTGACTTCATACCCCCTGGAAGTCAACAGGATACTCTCGAGCCGCAACAGACTATCCTCGTCCTCAACAATCAGGATTCTTTTCCTGGGCACATTTTCCTCCCTTTGTCGGATGGCTGAAAAAGCCCTTTTCGAGACTTCTTCATAACTTACAGGCACTGTTTTTCACAGGATCCGGCGGAAAAAGGAATGTCGTGGCGATCATGATGACAGCTTCCTGCACTACCCTCACCAAGGGCCACAGGCAGCGCGCTCACAGGCTGCTCGTACTTCAAGGCACTGCCGCGGATCTGGGTTGGGGCAATTGGAAACCGATCCATGACACTTTTCTCCATCATCTTTACTGCCACCCCGATGTCCGGAAAGCTTCCGTCAGGCGCCTTGCAAACCGGTCCGGCTAACCTGAAGTCGCTCCTCCAGGAGGGCCTTTTCCATGGCCAGGCCTGCCTGGGAAAGAAAAATCTCCAGCGCTTCGGTATTTCCGACAGGTCGATGTTCCGGTAGATTGTCCCCGTACAGAATGGCAACGACGCGCCCCTCGCTGAAAACCGGCCCCAGAAAGATATCCTCGGGAATTCCCCCCCCCAGAGCCTGCGCTAGAAAGCGATCCCATCTGCCATCGCCAAAGCGCGCGCGCATGGACTGCGGACTGCACAGCATGCGGCTCAGGATGGAATCGCTGTCCCGGGGAATGACAATGTTTCGAATGGCATGGTTCGTGTCACCCCCCGCCAGTGCCACGCCAAACTGCCCGATTCCGACGATCTGATCCTGTTTCACTGAAAAAATGACGGCACGGTTCATCACTTCACTGGCAAAGCGCAGCACCAGCAAAATGATGCCACCGCCCAGACAGGGATTGTTCAGCTCCTCCAGCATTCCCTTGAGCAGATGCAGGCCGGGCGAATTCCGAAAACCTCTTTGCACACCGTTCCCGGAGCCTTGCCGCTCGCGGTCGGAGGTCGCAACTGACGGAGAAATATTCTCAGGGACAGGTGACCCGGCAACAGCGCGCAAAGACAGAAACAGGCTGCGCCCCAGGGTTTCAACGGCGCGCCGCCACTGATCCCGCGGCATATCCGGCTGCAGCGGCTTGGAAAAAATCTCGGGCAGCCCCAGCTGCCATGCCTTGTCTTCCGCTTCGGAGCTGCGGTGATCCGACAGTGGCAGAACCCGCATATCGGGATAGGTGCAGACCACTTTTTCCAGCAGTTCCAGGCCGCCGAGCATGCCCTCGCCGTTGAGGCAAGGCATGACAAGATCGATCAGGGCTGCCGGAACGATGCCCTCCAGCCGGGCTTTTTTCAGTTGGATCCAGAAATCGGCCGCCGTCTCGAACTGCTCGACGTGCAACCCGTGCGCGTCGAGATAGCTGCCAAGTTCCTGCCGCAGACAGGGATCGTCATCGACGATCCAGACCGGATTCGGAAATTCCTCACGAGGCATGCCGCTTGTTTCGATATCCCGGGCCGAAGCGCCGGTGGCCACGGCCGGAGGATCGTTTTGCCGGGTATCTGACGCAGACATGGGTGACGACGGCGCAGATTCCAGCCGGTCGCCAAGCAAAAGATGGGGGACCGCTTCGGTGGCAGGCAACCTGTCAACATCCTCCCACAGATCAAAACAGAACTGTCCTTCGGTCCAGGATGCCAACTGCTGCAGCAGGCGCCGTGCCAGCGGTTGAAAAACATCGTTGACCAGCTGCGGAGCAAGACTGAAACACCCGACCAGAACCCGCCGAAGGTCACCGGCGGGGTCGCTGGAAAAAAGTTCGGAGGCCCGCTCCAGAAGGTCTTTTTCCAGCACATCCCGAGCCTCAAGTTCGGCAGCCAGGTGGGGCACCAGGTGCAGAGAAGAGAGGCGCACCACCTCTCCATGCCAGAAAGCGATGTTCCAAACCTGGTCCCGGTCACTAACCGTCAATTGACCGGATTTTCGACTGAGATGGATGATTTTAAGTATGTCATCCAATCTGAGATCCGCCAGTTGCCCGACCAAACTCATGCCTGCCCCGCCTCTTTTGAATACTCTTGTTTTGTGTTTTGTAGTGTATCCGGAATATGTCCCGGTAACCCGATGGTGTCGCAAAACCAAAACCTATTCTCGGCCACCTCTGTTCCTGAATGTCAAACGGATGGGGCAACCATTAAAACCAAAGGCTTCGCGCAGCTTGTTGGACAGGTATCTCTCGTAGGAGAAGTGAATCCCCGCGGCATGGTTGCCAAAAACGACAAAGGATGGCGGGCGTACGCCGGTTTGGGTCATGTAGTAGAACTTGAGGCGTTTGCCCTGCACCATCGGCGGTGCGTGGGAAATAACCGCTTCCTCAAGCACCTTGTTGAGTGCCGAGGTCGGCACCTGACGATTGAATTCGACAGACACTCTTTCCACTTCGCCCATGATTTTGGAGACACGCTGCCCACTCAGTGCGGAAACGAAAACAATAGGGGCAAAAGGCAGAAATTTAAAGGCGCGGCGCACATTTTCAGTGAACTTCTTCATGGTTCCCTGATCTTTTTCCACCAGGTCCCATTTATTCACCACCAGAATCACCGCCCTGCCTCGCTCCAGCGCGTAACCGGCCACCGTGAGGTCCTGATCCGTCACCCCCTCCTCGGCATCGAGCACCACCAGCACCACATGGGCTCGCTCCATGGCTTTGAGCGACTGGATGACACTGTATTTTTCGAGTTTTTCCTGCACGCGCCCCTTGCGGCGGATGCCGGCTGTGTCAATCAACACGTAGCGTTTTTTATTGTAGGCAAATGGCGTATCGATGCTGTCACGCGTCGTGCCCGCCGTCGGATTCGCCACCAGGCGCTCGGCACCGATCATGCGATTGATAAGAGACGACTTGCCGACATTGGGCCGACCAATCACCGCCAGACGGGTTTCATCCTCGGCAAGAGCATCGTTTTTCGCAGACGCCGGCAAAGCCTCCAGCAGGGCCTCGATCAGATCGTCCATGCCGCGACCATGCTCGGCGGAAACGCTGAAAAGCCGGTCACCGCCAAGGGCGAAAAACTCACCCGCGGCAGCCTCCTGCGAAAAACCATCCACCTTGTTCACCACATACAACACCGGTTTTTCGCTGCGGCGCAACATCGCCGCCACATCTTCATCCGAGGGAGTCAACCCCTGCCTGGCGTCGACCACAAACAGTATCACATCGGCTTCCTCGATGGCCAGTCGGGACTGTTCGCGCATCTGCGCCAGCAGGCGGTCTTCGCTGGCAGGTTCGAACCCGCCGGTGTCGATAAGCACAAAGGGTGTTCCGTAACGGGTTATCCTGGCATAGTTCCGGTCTCGCGTCACTCCGGGAAAATCCTCGACAATGGCGCGACGTGTTCCGAGAATCCGGTTGAACAGGGTCGATTTTCCGACATTGGGGCGCCCGACGATAGCAACAACTGACATGGTTTTTACCTATCAAAAAATGATGCTTTTGCAAAAAATCCTAAATCCGATGGCCAAGCAAAAAACCCCAGCCGCAGAAAGCGCGATTGTCAAGCAATGAGACGTACTTGCGCAGATCGAAGCAGCGAGGCAATTGTAGCAGTGCCGCAGGTGGCGAGTTTTTGCGACCTCTGCATAAGTATTATCCGCAACAAAAGAAAAAGTGGAAGGATGCCGGTTTTATTCATATCCGAAACGCTTGAGCTGCCGCCGTTCCTCCGTCCAGTTTTTCTCCACCTTGACCAGCAAATCGAGAAACACCCGGGTCCCCAACATACGTTCGATATCGAAACGGGCCGCCTTGCCGATGGATCTGATTTTTTCTCCGTGCCGGCCCAACACGATTTTTTTGTGACCTTCCCGCGATACATAAATGCAAGCTTCGATAACAACCAGATTCTTTTCGGGCTTTTCCTCAAAGGCATCAATTTCCACGGCCACCCCGTGAGGTATCTCGTCGTGGGTCTGTTTGAGAATCTGTTCGCGAATCATTTCCGCGGCGATAAAACGCTCGGGCAGATCGGTAATCATGTCTTCCGCGTAATAACGAGGCCCCTCCGGCAGATACTTGACCAGGGCGCGGACCAGGTCATCGGTGCCCTCTCCCGCAAGCGCCGAGACCGGAATAATTTCACGAAAATCGAACCTGGAGGCATAGGCTTCGATCAGCGGCAGCAGTTTCAACCGGGGTACCAGGTCAACCTTGTTGATCACCAGGATCACCGGGACCTTGCTGCGCGAAACCTGTTCCAGCACAAAATCGTCCCCGCCACCCAATGGATCGGTGGCTTCAACCAGAACAAGTGCGACATCCACATCGCCGCAGGCGCTCAGGGCCTGCTCCACCATATAGCGGGTGAGCATCCCCTTGGCCTTGTGAACCCCCGGCGTGTCCAGAAAAAGTATCT
>NZ_JBFWJQ010000095.1:0-9556 GCF_050253115.1 Syntrophotalea sp. | reverse complement strand
CGAGCACCGGCGCGGCCTTGTGCCGCCCTGCTCTTCGCTCGCTCTGCCTGTGCCGGAACCATCCGCCGATCCAAAAGGTAAATCATGGGATATTCTCCTTTTATCTTCCGGTTGGTTAGCACAGACAACTGGGAAAGTCAATCCCCAACAAGTCCCTTCCGGCGCCCCCGCGGGTTTTCCAAAATAGTTCAGAAGCCCTTTTCTGGCCCGTTTCGATAGATGCCCGAAGTAAAGAATTTGGCCTACATGGTCGGATTATGGTATAAAAAGGCCTTATTTTTTCAAGGAGACCTGTTTCCTCATGAATATAAAGCGCATCCTGAAAATCTCTTTGTGGGCCTGTTTTGGACTGTTTCTGGCAAGCTGCCTGATGCTTGGGGTTGCCTATTGGTCGGTCTCTGCCTCGCTGCCAAAAGTCGACACCCTGTCCGATTATCGCCCACCTATCGTCACGACCATCTATGCCGACGATGAAACCGTCATCAGCGAATTTTCCCAGGAAAGAAGGATTCTCGTCCCCATCTCACGGATACCCCGGCAACTGGTTCAGGCGTTTGTCGCCGCGGAAGATTCGAAATTCTATCAGCACCGCGGCATCGACCTTTTTTCGATCGTGCGCGCCGCGCTCAAAAACCTGATGGCCGGAGGCATCCGCCAGGGCGGCAGCACCATTACCCAACAGGTTGCCAAAAGCCTGTTACTGACGCCGGAAAAAAAATTTTCCCGCAAATTCAAAGAAGCGATCCTGGCCCGCCGCATGGAACGAAGCCTGTCAAAAGACGACATTCTCTTTTTGTATCTGAATCAGATCTACCTTGGGCACGGTGCTTACGGCGTTCAGGCTGCGGCGGAAAATTATTTCGACAAGAATGTCGGCGACCTGTCACTTGCGGAAAGCGCCATGCTGGCCGGACTGCCGCAGGCTCCGAGCCGCTATTCCCCTTTTCACAATTATGAAAAAGCCAAAACCCGCCAGATCTATGTATTGAATCGTATGGTCGAGGACGGCTATATCACGCGACAACAGGCGGATAAGGCCGTATCGGAAAATGTCGTGATCCACCCTCGTAACGAACGCCAGATTCCCGGAGCGGCCTATTTCACGGAGCAGGTGCGTCGATATCTGGAAGAGAGATACGGTACCGAGGTCCTCAATACCGGCGGACTGAAAGTCTACACCACCATGAACGTGGCCATGCAGCAAGCCGCTCAACTGGCGGTACGGTCCAACCTTGTCCAACATGACATCCGCCGCGGTTATCGTGGCCCCCTGAAGACTTTCGACAGCGACCGGCAAGCCGAATTTTTATCCAAACAGGAAGCAATCTACAAACAGCCACCGGAGCCCGGAACTCTGGTCGAAGGCGTTGTCATCGGCTCCCGCGACCATCGGGCGATTGTGCGCATCGGTCGTTTTACCGGAATCATTCCCCTTAACCAGGGTGGCCTCGCCCATAAACTGCGGGTCGTCGACCGTGGTCAGAAAGTCAAATTTGTCGGGGAGCGCGCCACCACTCTGCCGATCGGTTCGGTGGTGCAGGTAAAAATCAAGCAAAGCTCCGATACGGAAATGACTCTGTCCCTCTACCAGGAGCCGGCCGCACAGGGCGCTCTCATCGCTCTTGCGCCCCATACCGGTGAGGTCAAGGCGCTGGTGGGCGGTTACGATTTTAATCGCAGCCAGTTCAATCGAGCCATTCAGGCACGCCGCCTGCCGGGTTCCGCGTTCAAACCCCTGATCTATGCAGCCGCTCTGGATAAAGGCTACACGCCGGCAACCATCATGCTCGATACTCCCGTGATCTATCGACAGAAAGGCGAAGACGGCACGGAAACGGAATGGAAACCGAAAAACTATGCCGAAAAATTCACCGGGGTAACAACCCTGCGCCAGGCATTGGCACAATCCTATAACGTGGTAACCATCAAAATGCTGCAGGATATCGGCGTGGGTTATGCCATCAATTATGCCAAAAAGCTGGGTATCGAATCACCCTTGAACCGGGATCTGACTTTAGCTCTTGGATCTTCCGCCGTCTCCCCCATGGAACTGGCCTCGGCATACTGCGTCTTTGCCAACGGTGGCGTACTTCTCCGGCCTGTGTACATCACGAAGGTTGTCGATCGCCATGGAAGGATTCTGGAATCACGGGATCCCGCCGATTTTCCCGGAGGACCCGATCCCGATCAGACACTGATCAATCAATTTCCGCGAAGGGTGATCTCCCCGGAAACAGCCTATCTGATTACCAACCTGATGGAAAGCGTGGTGCAGGATGGCACCGGCTACCGCGCCAAAGCGCTGCAAAGACCCGTGGCCTGCAAGACCGGAACCACCAACGATCAGAAAGATGCCTGGTTCGTCGGATACGGCCCGCGGCTGCTGGCCGTGTCCTGGGTAGGTTACGATCAGGAGCGGTCTCTGGGACCCCTCGAAACCGGCTCCAAGGCCGCGGCTCCGGCATGGGTCGAGTTCATGCGACAGGCTCTTGAAAACCAGCCTGTCGAACATTTTCCGGTTCCGGACGGCATCGAATTCCGCCCCATTGATCCGGCTACCGGACTTCTGGTTCCCGAGGATGCTTCCACCATGACTGTGGAGGCGTTCGCTCCGGGAACAGCTCCGACCCGTTACGCTCTGGAAGCGCAGCAGCCCCAGGCCATTGATTTTTTCCAGATGGACATGGAGGAGTGAGCTCTATTTCCTGATGTGAATGTCAGGCAGCCCGATCCTGGGACAATCGGCTTGCAACGGACATTGGTCGCACAGCGGACGCTGAGCTTTGCATAACCGTCGTCCGTGATGGATCAGCAAATGGCTTGTTTTGGTCCAGCAGGATGGCGGCAGAATCTGGCATAGTTCCGACTCGATGCCTTCCGGATCGCTCCGGCGGCTCCAACCCAGACGCCGCACAAGGCGCTTGACATGTGTGTCGACAGCCAGACCGGGTATGTCAAACGCGTTACCCAGCACCACGTTCGCGGTTTTGCGCCCCACACCCGGCAATGTCACAAGCTCCTCCATGCGACGCGGAACCTGGCCGTTACATTGGTTAACGACCTGCGCCGCACAGGCAATCAGGTTTTTGGCCTTGTTACGAAAAAACCCTGTACTGCGTATAACGGCTTCAACCTCTTCGGGATCCGCAGCAGCCAGCTGTCGGGGGCCTGGATAAAGAGAGAACAAATTTTTTGTCACCTTGTTGACCTGACGGTCCGTACACTGGGCCGACAGAATGGTTGCCACCAGCAGCTGCCAGGGATTTGCAAAATCGAGGGCACAGCGGGCTTCGGGATAAAGATCCTCCAGAACATCCAAAATCCCCATCATGGCATCCATCCGTTGTTTCGTTCGGGACATGCTGCCTCCTCGTCAAATCAACAAAAAGGGTCGACCGGTCAACACCGGACAACCCCCATCGCAACACCCGCATAGCCTTTTCATGTATCTTATCAACGCCATCAACAGTTTTATCCACAGGCTGTGTCTAACCCGGCGCGATTTCCATTCTTCGGTGTTTCAGTTCCTTTATTTTCACATAATTGCGTGGATCGGCCACCCGCACGGTCAGCACCAACGGTAAATGACTGGAAGCCCTGCGTGCCAGACTGTGCCGATATATGCGAGAATCAATGATTCGGAGCTGGCCGCCGAGATAAGCCCGGTCCCGCCCACACAGCGGCAGCCATGCAGGAAAGGTCGCCCTGTACAGGGGTCTTTTGGCGGGACGCAGACAAGGCAAAAACAGTCCCTGGTCGAAGGGCCATAGCACATCGGCAAAATCGCCGAGCATCAGCAGCGGGCAGCCTGA
Organism: Syntrophotalea sp.; assembly: GCF_050253115.1. Taxonomy (NCBI): domain Bacteria; kingdom Pseudomonadati; phylum Thermodesulfobacteriota; class Desulfuromonadia; order Desulfuromonadales; family Syntrophotaleaceae; genus Syntrophotalea; species Syntrophotalea sp. The sequence continues at coordinate 5,744 of NZ_JBFWJQ010000095.1, read as the reverse complement.
TGAATAAAACCGGACCCCATCCCGATCATCGAGCAAACGCCTGATTTGCCGGCGTCTAACCCCGGGATGCTTATGCAACCGCACATTGAACAGATGCAGGCAGCGGCCGGAGATATTTACATCCGCACAGAGGCAGCTGCCGCCCTCCAATTCTATGGTGCGTACGCCGTGCAGCGGATAATAGGAAAGGAAAGCGTTACCGCCAGGGGTGGCGGGGCCGTAATAATTCATGGCCAGGCGCTCCCCGAACCAGGCAACCTGGTCTCCGTCCCGTAATGTGTCCACTTCCTGCAATGCGATAATATCGGGTCCCGCGCAGCCGATAACATCAAGTACCCTGCCCGGATCCCTCCGGCCATCCGTCCCCAGGCAACCGTGAATGTTATAGGTCATGACCCGGATGGTGTACATTCTGCCCCCGAAAAGTGCGAGCGTTCCTATCCGTTCTTATCGGTTCATTTCCGCTTTGAGCGAACGTTGCATGAGATCGGAAACCGCCGCGCGTGGATCCTTGTTTTCAAACAAAATCAGGTACATCTGCTCAATTATAGGTGTCTCTACAGACAACTTTTTAGCCAACTGATAAGCGGACAGAGTGGTTTTTACCCCCTCGGCAACCATCTTCATACCAGAAAGTATATCGTCCAGCTTGCGCCCGCGGCCCAGTTCCAGTCCCACACTGCGATTGCGGGAAAGGTCTCCGGTGCAGGTCAGTACCAGATCCCCCATTCCGGATAATCCCATAAAGGTCTGTTCCCGGGCTCCCATAGCCATCCCGATCCGCGTCATTTCCACCAGACCACGGGTTATGAGCGCCGCGCGCGCATTGTAGCCGTAGCCCAGACCATCGGAAACACCCGCGGCCAATGCAATGACGTTTTTTAATGCCCCGCCAAGTTCCACCCCGACAATATCACTGCTGCGATAGACTCGGAAATAATGGCAGCTGAAAGTAGTCTGTACCAATCGGGCTATGCGCTCGTCGTTCGAGGCTACGGTTAGTGCCGTAGGCACTTCAGCCGCCACCTCGCGGGCAAAGGTCGGTCCGGATAAAAATGCCGTGTTTTCAAGACGATGCGCAGGCAGAATCTCGCGCAGGACTTCGGACATTGGCATAAGCGTATCGTTTTCAATGCCTTTGGCAGCAGAAACCAGGATGGTATTGTCTGCCAGATACGGCTCGGCTTGCCTCACGACAGCCCGCATGACCTGGGAGGGAGCGACCAGAACCACCATTTCCTTGCCGCCGGCGACTTCGGGCAATTCGGAGGTGAACTCCAGCTTTTCATCCAAGGTAAAGTCCGGAAGAAAAAGATCATTCTTGCGATTGGCACGCATGCGCTTAACCAGATCTTCTTCATAGGCCCAGAGAGTTACCGTATGGCCGTTTTTTGACAACAGGTCCGCCAATGTGGTTCCCCAACTGCCTGCCCCGATAACGCCTATTTTCATACATGTCTCCTGGTCAGATGGCCTTGTTCTTTTTTTTCAATCGCTGCCTGATGTGCATGCTCCGCTGGTCAAGAATGGCTTTTCTGGCGTAGCGGCCCTTCAGCTTCTCGAGTATCTGCAGGGCCTTGTGCAAATCACCGCGCTCCTCATGAACCTGAGCCAGAGTAAAAAAACCTTCCAGCGCAAAGGAATTTTGCGGATATTCCCGACAGAGACGGTTTAACACCTGCTCGGATTCATCTGTTTTCCCTTCCAGGAAAAAAGAAGAACCAATTTGATATAAAGACTGCGGCACAAGTTTGCTCTGCGGATAATCAGCAAGCAAGATTTCGAACTCGATACGCGCTTGTTCAAAATTATTCATGCGGAAGTAGGTGTCCGCCATTTCATACTGTATGTGATCGGTTTGCGGCATTTGACTGTCGAGCATCTTCTGGTAACTCACCAGAGCTCTACCGTAATCCTTCAGATGGTATTTATAGATATCCGCCACCTGCCTGCGTGCGGCATCACACCAGGGTGTTTCAGGGTAATCCCTCTCTACCAGCAGAAAGGCAAGCAGCGCTTCCTGTTCCCTGTGCAGGTGCAACAGCATGATATCCCCCGCAAGCAACAAAGCCTTGGCTCCGGCGGCAGTGCGGGGATAGTGCTCATGAAGGCTGCGCAACTGACTTATTGCCCGCTGATACAGTTGTTTTTCAACGAGCTTTTCTGCCCTTCTCAACAGGGTTCCCGGTATTTTTTCCTGCCAGGCTCGATATCCATACCAGCTGCCGACAGCTGTCAGCAACCCCAATAAACCAATCGTCAGGCAGAAATACCGGCTATTCCACGTCTTCCGGGTTCTCCGTTTCTCCTCCTTCAAGAGATTCTTCTTCAATCTCGCCAGTTCCATTTTCCTCTTCTTTTTCGGCCAGTTTAGCCACTGCGACAATACGTTCCCCAGGCTCCAGTACCATCAGTCTGACCCCTTGGGTATTACGCCCGATAACCGAAAGATCAACAACCCGGGTGCGCAGAACCTTGCCGCCATCAGTGATGAACATCAGGTCAAAATCGTCGTTTATCAATTTAATGTCGACAACCTGCCCATTGCGTTCCGAGGTTTTTATGGTGATGATTCCCTTGCCGCCACGTCCTTGCTGGCGGTATTCATCGAGATAGGTCCTCTTGCCGTAGCCTTTTTCAGTAACAGTCACCAGGGTGGCGGCAGTGGTATCGGAAACAACTTCCATGCCGATAACCCGGTCATCTTTCTCCAAATGCATGCCTCGCACCCCGCGCGAAGTCCTGCCCATGGGCCGGGCCTCTTTCTCGGGAAAACGGATGGCCTTGCCGCTCTGGCTGGCCAGCAGAATATCCATGTTACCGTCCGACAGGCGCGTCGAAACCAGACGATCGCCTTCATCGACGGTCAGAGCGATAATACCGCCGGAGCGGGGATTGGCATAAGCCATCAGATCCGTCTTTTTAACAATGCCGTTCTGGGTAGCGAATACGATATAGCGATCTTCTATGAACTCTTTTACCGGAAGAATACTGGTGACGTTTTCCCCGCTGGCCAGTTGCAGAAGGTTTACAATGGCCTTGCCGCGGGAAGCCCTTCCCCCCTGGGGAATCTCATGGACCTTTAGCCAGTAAACCTTGCCTGCGTCGGTAAATACGAGAACGAAAGAATGCGTAGATGCAATAAACAGCTGTTCGACGAAATCTTCTTCCTTGGGCCGCATACCGGTGACGCCTTTCCCCCCGCGCCGCTGGGCGCGGTATAAAGACACGGCATTGCGCTTTATGTAACCGGCATGAGATACCGTTACCACCATATCCTCGTCGACAATCAAATCCTCCAGTGACAGGTCACCACGCTGATCCACAATTTCAGTTCGCCGCTCATCGGCAAATTTATCCTTGATATCAAGCAGCTCGGTCTTGATGATATTTAGAATTTCCACATCGCTGGCAAGAATCTCCTTCAGCCGCTGAATCAGAGTCTGAATTTCCCGATATTCTTCGAGAATCTTGTCCCGTTCCATGCCTGTAAGCCGATGAAGGCGCATATCAAGAATCGCCTGGGACTGAACATCCGACAGAGCAAACCGCATTATGAGGCGTTCTTTGGCCTCACGGGGATTCGCCGACTGCTTGATTATGGCGATCACTTCATCCAGGTTTTCCAGAGCAATCTTGAAGCCTTCGAGAATGTGGGCCTTTTCCTCGGCTTTGCGCAGATCGAAAATGCAGCGCCGGGTGACGATCTCCCTGCGATGATCCACAAAATGCTCCAGCACTTCCCGAAGGCTCAGCACACGGGGCTGACCATTGACAATGGCCAGCATGATAATACCGAAAGAAGACTGCATGGCCGTCATTTTATAGAGTTGATTGAGAATAACGTCGGGAATGACGTCCTTTTTCAACTCCACCACGACCCTTATGCCCTCACGGTCCGATTCATCGCGAAGATCGGAAATGCCTTCAATTTTACGGGTTTTTACCAGCTCGGCAATTTTTTCGATCAACTTGGCTTTATTGACCTGATAGGGGATTTCGGTAATGACAATTTTTTCGCGACCGGTACGGCGATCTTTTTCCACCAGCGCCCGGGCCCGCATATGCACGATCCCCCGCCCGGTTTCATAAGCCTGGCGGATACCTTCCCTGCCTAGAATAAAGCCCGCCGTGGGAAAATCGGGGCCCGGTATAAGGCGAAGCAGATCTTGGTTGTCGACAGTCGGATCATCCATGATGCTGATGAGTCCATTTATAACCTCACCCAGATTGTGAGGTGGTATCTTTGTGGCCATGCCAACGGCAATGCCCTCGGAACCATTTACCAGAAGATTGGGAAACTTGCAGGGCAATACCAATGGTTCCTGCAGTGAATCGTCATAGTTCGGTCCGAAATCGACGGTTTCCTTCTCCAGATCGGCCAGCAGTTCGTGCGCCAGTTTGTCCATACGCACTTCCGTATAACGCATGGCGGCGGCGCTGTCGCCGTCAAGAGAACCAAAATTCCCCTGCCCGTCAACCAGGGGGTAGCGCATGGAAAAATCCTGTGCCAAGCGAACGATAGTATCGTAAACGGCAGAATCTCCGTGAGGATGATATTTACCGATAACGTCGCCGACCACGCGTGCGGATTTTTTATATGGCTTATTGTAGGCGTTACCCAGTTCGTGCATGGCATACAAGACCCGCCGGTGCACAGGTTTCAGCCCGTCCCTTATATCCGGAAGAGCCCTGCCGATTATAACGCTCATGGCATAGTCCATGTAGGACTTGCGCAGTTCATCTTCTATATTGACGGTTTTCTTGTTCTGTTCCGATAGCATCTTTTATCCTCCGGGAAAAACCGGGACTCTGCGCCGGACAGTCCTGCCGTGGGCGCCAGATTTCATCAGATATCAAGGTTGGATACGTTGAGTGCGTTGTTTTCGATAAATTCACGACGCGGCTCGACCTGGTCACCCATCAAAACGGTAAAAATTTCGTTGGCTTCCACCGCGTCTTCGACCTTGACCTGCAATAGAACCCGTTTTTCGGGATCCATTGTGGTTTCCCACAACTGATCCGGGTTCATTTCGCCAAGACCTTTGTATCGTTGTATATACTGGCCCTTGCGGGCCCGATCCTGAAAATATCCAAGCAACTCCTGACAATTATTTACCACGGTCTCTTCTTTGCCTTCCAGATAAATGACACAGCGGCCATTGCTGTGATTTTCCTTTATTTTCTGATAGGACTGATGCAACAGATGATACTCGTGGGAAGACAGTATTTCCAGTACCTGTCTATCGATGCGAGCGCGCACATTACCCTGGGTAAACAGAATGCGATCCGGCTCTTTCATCAACTGGAAATCGGCATGTGGGACTGCTTCCTTCAAGCGATCGACCAGTGGTGAAAGGTCCAGCATATCCTCAAAACCGTTGCGAATGCGGTTTTGCACGAAAATGCGAAGAATTTCACTGTTAACCCCTTTTAGTACCATCTTGTCAAAAAGGTGATTATATTCCAGAATGTTGCGTAAAGTTGGAATGATCTGCTTTCCGCGCACCACTTTGGAACCTTCTGCAAGTTCAAGAGTTACACCCTCGACTCCCTCATCAAGCAGATAATCCACCAAAGCATTTTCATCCTTGAGATACAATTCCTTTTTTCCTCGTTTTGCTTTATACAAAGGCGGCTGAGCTATATACAGATACCCTCGTTCAATCAACTCCGGCATCTGTCGGAAAAAAAATGTCAATAACAGGGTTCGAATATGCGATCCGTCCACATCCGCATCGGTC
>NZ_JBFWJQ010000094.1:0-9772 GCF_050253115.1 Syntrophotalea sp. | reverse complement strand
GTTTTTCATGCTGGAGCTGCTCCGAAAATACCGCTCTCCCCTGCTGGTCGTCTTTCTGATCCTCTTTGCTCTGCTGGTCTATTCTTCACGCCTGCGCAAACAGCCGGAAACCACCTTGTTTGAAAAAACCATCCTGCAACTCGCCAGTCCCCTGCAACGCGGGTTCGACTTCTCAACGGCAAGACTGGGCGACATCTGGAGCCATTATCTGTGGCTTGTCGATGCGCGCGAGGAAAACGACCGCCTGCTGCATGAAAACCGGCGGTTGCGCACCCGCCTGGACCAGGTTCGTGAATTTCAGCTTGAAAACCGGCGCCTTCGCACCCTGCTCAAATTACGCCGGCAGCTGCCCCTGCCGACCCTGGCCGCCCGTGTCGTCGCGGAAGACGCGACCAGCCTGTTCCAGACCGTGATCATCGACCGCGGCCTCGATGACGGTCTGCGTGAAGGCCTGGCAGTCGTGGCCCCGGAGGGGGTGGTGGGACGCATTATCCGCTGCTCCCCCCGGCAATCCCGGGTACTGCTGATCACCGATGCTTCTTCGGCGATCGCGGTACTGGTCCAGCGCAGTCGCGCCCGCGCCGTGGGTCGCGGCCGTGGCGCCACCCTGACTCTGGATTTCGCCCTTGCCCAGGAAGATATCGTCACAGGCGACCGCATTATTACCTCTGGTAATGGTGGCATTTTCCCCAAGGGATTGACAATTGGCACCGTAAGTCTGGCCGAAGTCAACACTCTGGATCTGTTCCAGACCGTGGTGGTCAAACCGGCGGTGAATTTTTCCCGTCTGGAGGAGGTTCTGGTGCTGCTGGATCAATCCTCATGAAAACACTGCTGGCATACCTGGCGCTTGGACTGCTGCTGGCAGTCGCCGAAACCCTGTTACCCTCCGCTCTGGCGACCAAACCCCATCTGCTGTTGCTGCTGGTCATGATGCTGGGGGTGCAGCAAAAAATCGCCGTGGGCGGCCCCGCGGCCTGGCTGCTGGGCTGCCTGCAGGACAGTCTTTCCGGAACCTGCCTGGGGCTGCACGGGCTTGTCTACCTGATTTTGTACCTGTCGCTCCGAAGCGTTGCCGGGTTGCTGAACCGGGAAAGCCCGGTATTGATGCTGTTTCTGGTCATCAGCGGCACCCTGCTGCAAGCTCTGATCATGATTTTCACTCTGGGTTTTCTGGCCGAACATGGTACCTACTGGCGGCAGATTCTGGCCGGGCTGCCGGCGCAGGTGTTGGTCAACCTGCTGGCCGCACTGTTCTTTCTGCAGGCTTCGTTTCTGCTGCATCGAGCCCGTCGTCGCCGTCCGCTATAAACTCCGTTGCGCCCTTTTCGGCTCGTGTTGCGGCGCTTTGGCCTGCGAAAATCGGGCGGCTACCGACAGAAATTTAAGGTTGAGAGGATCGCGCCCTTGAACCATGATTTTCAAACCGACTGGCAGCCGGCGCCGCATCTGCGCAAACGCTATGTGCATGCCTCGATTGCCGCGGCAATCGTTTTTCTGCTGCTGCTGCTGCGTCTCTGGCAGCTGCAGGTGATCAGCGACGAGCACTATCGCAACCTCTCTGAAAAGAACCGCACCCGCTATATCCCCATAGCCGCCCAGCGAGGCCGCGTTTTCGACCGGGACGGCCAGTTGCTGGCGGACAATCGTCCGGCCTTTGACGTCGCGGTTCTGCGACAGGAAGTGGATGATCCCGGGATGCTGCTCGACCGGCTGTCCGGATTTCTGTCAGTGGACCGCGAGGAACTGCACAAGCGCTGGGAGGCTGGCAAACGCCTGCCCCGCTACCGCCCCATCCCCCTGGCATGGGACGTGGATCGCGACACCCTTGAAAAAATCATGGAAAATGCCGTCAACCTGCCCGGCGTGCTGATGGAAACCCGCCCCGTAAGATCCTTTCCGTTGGGGCCTCTGGCCCCTCATTTTCTCGGTTACCTGGGAGAAATCACCGAGAAGGAGCTTGGCGCCCCGGAATTCGAAGGCTATCACGCAGGGGACGTGATCGGCAAAGCGGGCCTTGAAAAAAACCTGGAGCCGATTCTTGCGGGAACCGACGGCGAACGCCGGGTTGAGGTTGACGTAAAGGGCAAAAGCATGCGCATCCTCAAAACCCTCGATCCGCAACCGGGCAGTGAAGTGGTGCTGACCCTGCAGGCATCACTGCAGCAGGTCGCCGAACAGGCCTTTGGCGAGCAGGCCGGCGCAGCCGTAGTCCTCGATGTACATACCGGCGAAATTCTCGCCATTGCCAGCCAGCCGGCCTTCGATCCGGCTCAGTTCGCCCGTGGACTGACCGCCAAAGAGTGGCGGGAGTTGCAGAACAACCCATTGAACCCGCTACAGAATCGCGCCATCAGTGGTCAATATCCGCCGGGCTCGATCTTCAAGATCGTTACCGCGCTGGCAGCTCTCAAGGCTGGTGGCGCCAGCGCAGACACCAGGGTATTCTGCAAGGGATCAAGCAAGGTAGGCAATCATACCTTTCGCTGCTGGAAACGCAGCGGCCATGGAACCACCGACCTCCACAAAGCTCTCAAGGAAAGCTGCGACGTCTGGTTCTACGAGGTCTCCCAGAAGGTCGGCATCGACCGTATCGCCGCCATGGCCCGCGACCTGGGCCTGGGCCGAACCTACGGACTGCCCTTCGAAATGGAGAAAGCCGGTCTGATTCCGGATAAAGCCTGGAAGATGAAGCGCTTCGGCACCAGCTGGTATCGCGGGGAAACCCTCAACGCCGCCATCGGCCAGGGTTATATCCTCACCACGCCCCTGCAGCTGGCGGTCATGACCGCGGCCGTGGCCAACGGCGGCACGCTCTACCGCCCCCATATCGTCAAAAGCACTCAGGATCCGGCAAAGCGGATCGTCCGCCACACGCAACCGGAAATACTGCACCGCGTGTTTCTCCCTCCCGCCCACCTGGCCGTGGTACGCCAGGGTCTGGAAGCGGTGGTCAACGAGCCGGGCGGAACCGCCTGGTCGAGCCGCCTGGAAGCGTTGCCGTTCGCCGGCAAAACCGGCACCGCCCAGGTGGTCAAACTGCGTGACGGCGTCAGGGATGAAAATCTCATCCCCTACCGTTTTCGCGATCACGCCCTGTTTTCAGCCTATGCCCCGGCCGACAAGCCCCGGATCGCCGTCGCGGTCGTTGTAGAGCACGGCAGTCACGGCAGCAGTGCCGCGGCCCCGATCGCCAGAGCCATTATCGCCCATTACTTCGGGCTGGACAAAACCCCAGTGCCCCCCCAAAGCCAGCCGCGGCAGGCCAGTGCGACACCCGCTTCGCCAGATCCGGCACCGCCAGTGCCTTCAGCGCCGCTATCAACCCCGGCAGAGCCGCCTGTAAACACACAACCGACGACGCCGGACCTCTTGCCGACACCGCCATCCGTTCCGGAGCAACCGGAACCTTCAATACCTGAAGCCAACGGATAATCCCTATGTTCGACAGACGCCTTCTCACCCATTTCAACTGGGGCCTGCTGCTGCTGGTACTGATCATTGCCGGACTCGGCATTCTCAACCTGGTCAGCGTCACCTCTTCCTGGGCTTCCCCGGCGGCACCCTTCTCGCTGAAACAGCTGTCCTGGCTTGCCGGGGGTATGATGATCGTCACCGGCATCTGCGCCATCGACTACCGCCGCCTGGAACATCTGGGGGGGATTCTTTACGCCGGCAACCTCGGGTTGCTGCTGCTGGTCCTGCTGATCGGCCGCACCTCGATGGGAGCGACCCGCTGGCTCGACCTCAAGGTGATCAATCTGCAGCCGAGCGAACTGATGAAAATCGTGATTATTATCGTCATGGCCTGCTTTTTCAGTCGCAACGAACATCCCCGGGGCTTCTCCTTCCGGGAATTATGGGTTCCTTTCGCGCTGCTCGCCCTGCCAGCTCTTCTGATCATGAAACAACCGGATCTCGGCACCGCCATGATTGTGTTGATGATCGGCGGATCCATGGCACTGTTCGCCGGCATCCGCCCAACCACGCTGACCGGCCTGGCACTGTTCGCCGGCAGCGCCGCCAGCGGCGGCTGGTTTTTGCTGCACGGTTACCAGAAACAGCGGATTCTGACCTTCCTCAACCCGGAAAGCGACCCTCTCGGCGCAGGGTATCACATCATTCAGTCCAAAATCGCCGTCGGCAGCGGCGGTTTCTGGGGCAAAGGCTTCAGGGAAGGCACCCAGTCGCAGCTTTCCTTTCTGCCCGAACGGCACACCGATTTCGCCTTTTCGGTTTTTGCCGAGGAGTGGGGTTTTGCCGGTGCCCTGCTGCTGCTGGCCCTGTTCCTGCTGCTTGTCATCTGGGGTCTCAACGTGTCCCGCCATGCCTCGACGCGCTTTGGCATGTTTCTCGCTTTCGGCGTCAGTGCCATGCTGTTTTTTCATATTGTCATCAATCTCGGCATGGTTATTGGATTATTGCCGGTGGTCGGCGTGCCGCTGCCCCTGTTCTCCTACGGAGGCACCAGCATGATCACTACCATGACCGGCGTCGGCCTGCTGTTGAATGTCAGCATGCGGCGTTTCAAGTTCTGACCAGCCGAAGCCTGTCCATCCGGAGCCGCCACGGAATACCACCGGCGTGGTTTTCACATCTGGTTTTCATACGGAGTTTCCGGATGGATACTACCTGAAAAAGGTGCGGGCAGCCGGCTGCGACAACCCCGTGTGACCTTCCGGCCCTGCCCGATCCGGCCACCTGCACAGATGCTTAAAATCGTTGACGTACCGGCGGTGGGCCATTAATCTTTGATGCAATCCGATGCGACGCACCATTTTCACTACCGAAGGAACCCATCCATGCGCAATTACTCATTGACCACCGAATCTTTCACCGAATGGACGGAATCCGATCCGGAGCTGGCCTGCGCCCTTGCCGCCGTAGCGGAGCTTCCCGCCATGACCGATATCGTCAGTGATTTTCTGGTCACCATCGAGGACCCCGACTGGACCGCCAAAAGCGTGGCGCAGGTCATTTCCCGGGATCCGGTGGTGGCCGCCAGCATCCTCAAGGCCGCCAACAGCGCCTACTACAGTTTCCAGCGCCAGATCAGCAACCTGGAAGGTGCGATTGCGGTTCTGGGCCTGTCCACCATCAAGAGCCTGGTGCTGGCTGCAGGTGTCAAAAGCATGAACAAGCGCTTTGGCCTGATCGAAAAACTGCTGCTCGAAGATGCCATCGGCTGCGCGCTCTGCGCGCGGGAAATCGCCCGGAAAACCCGTTGCTACGATCCCGAGGAAGCGTTCCTCGGCGGTTTGCTGCGGCATATCGGCAAAATCGCCATGAACAACCTGGATACGGAGAAATATTCCCAGCTTGTTCAGGATGTCTACAACGGCGAAGGCGACCTGGCTACCCTGGAACGCCAGCATTTTCCCTACAGCCATGCCGCCATTGGCGCCGCCCTGTTGCATCACTGGAATCTGTCGCCGCAACTGGTCGCCTGCGTCCTTTATCACAACATTCCCGCCCCCCCTGAAAAAATCGGCGAACAGGCCCGCATCCTCACCAACCTTGTCAACCTTGGCGGCCTGTTCTGCACACGCCTCGGCTTCGGTCAACGCACACCGATGCCGGAACTGCAACCTGCCGCATCCCCCTGCGCGGCAACTCTGGATCTGGAGCAGGAAGATAGCGACGACATCCTCGAGAAGATTCCCGAGGCGTTCCGACAGGCCTGTGAATCGTTCATGGGACACCACTGATACAGTACGCCGGGAAACCGGCGCTTTTCCCCGCCGCGCGGCCCGACGCCCTTATTCCACGCCTCTCGCTGTCCGATCCGCGCACTCCTTGCCGGTGATTCCCTGATATTAAACCGGGGTGCGACTTATTCTGTCGCACCCCGGCCGCACACTGGGACCACCCGACAAGGAGGTGCCCATGTTCGAACTGCTGCTGTTGATCGGTTTTCTCTACGCCGGTTTTTTCCCTCCCAGCCCCTGCCAAAAGGGCGACACCCGCCCCGCCGGTCATGAACAGACCAGGCCAAGACCCTGTAAACATCGGCCCGGCCCAAAAATACTTGCGCACAAGAATAACGATTGCTAATCTTTGAACTGTCGCATCCGGAGCGACAGTTCGGAGACTCCGGGATCCGCTACTTTTGGCATTCGACGGGACCCGTCCGTGTCATGAACCTCGCCCTTGTCACGACTGCCTATATTACCGGCTTGCTGCTGGCCCTGGCGGTGCCGGCCCCGGCATGGCATCCGGCTCTGGCCGCAGCCCTGGCCCTCGCCGGCGTGATTCTGCGCCGCGCCCGTGGCGCCGCCTGCCTGTTGCTGATCGCCCTGGCGGCACTCGGCTATTCCAATTTTCACCTGCAGCAAACACCCGCCATTGCCGGGCGCTCGCTTTTATCCCTGACGGAACACCGCTGGCATACCTTTTACGGCCGGCTGTGGCGCATGAATCCTGGCCCGGATGGCGGAGAGCGGCTTGATCTGCGCGTACATCACGTTGTGCAAGGGCACGATCCGGTACCCGTCAACGGCAATCTGAGACTCTATCTCGAAACCTCCAGGCGGCGTTTCTGCCCGGGCGACGAGCTGGCGGTGCGCCTGCGTCCGCGACGGCCGCGCCGGTTCGGAACCCCCGGTGAATTCAATTACCCGCGGCATCTGGCCTCCGAAGCCATACAGGCAACCGCGTTCCTGCCACAGGACGATGGCATCGTGGTCATCAAGAAGGCCCGCCCCGGGTTTTCCCGCACCCTTCGCCAGACCGTTGCCGACCTCATCGATCACTCAATATCCGACCGCGACAAAGCCAACCTGGCAAAGGCTCTGGTGATCGGCGACAAAGACAGGATGACTTCTGAGCAGCGGCAGCGACTGGCCCACCTGGGACTGGCGCACCTGTTTTCCATTTCCGGATTCCACCTGGGTCTGGTCGCCATGTTCGGATACCTGGCCTTGCTGCCCGTAATGCGCCGCAGCGAGACGCTGTTGCTGGCCATCCCGCCACGCCGCCTGCTGCCGGCCCTGCTGATTCCATGGTTGTGGTGCTATCTGCACGTCACCGGGCAGGCCCTGCCGACCACCCGGGCCTGGCTGGCAGCCGTCGCCGTGATCGCTTTGTGCTGGCTGCGCCGTTTCTGCCATCCGCTTCGCGTGGCTTTAGCCGTCGCCGTCGCCATTCTTGCGGCAACCCCCATGGCCCTGATAGCACCTTCCTTCCAGCTGTCTTTCGCGGGGGTTTTCGGCATTCTGATCCTGGTGCCGCGCTGGAGCCGCCACCTGAGCGTACTGCCCTGCTGGCCGCGCCGGATATTGCAGGTGCCACTGGTTACCCTGGCCGCCACCATCAGCACCGCGCCTTTGGTTTTGTGGCACTTTCACCTGCTGGCTCCAGCCGGTCTGCTGACCAACCTGTGGGCCGGACCGATCATCGGCGGGCTGGCGATCCCCGCGGGACTGGCCGGTCTGGTGCTGACGCCGCTGTGGCCGGCGGGAGCCGCGGGCTGTTTTGGTTTAATTGCCGAATTGCTGGACCGGATACTGGACTGGTCGGAAAAAGTGCTTGCGCTGCCCCTGATGGCTCCGCGGCAACTCTACCTGCCGACGGTTACCCTGGTGCTTGCCGGCATGCTGGTTATCGCGCTGATGGTGCCCCGCCGGAAATGGCGCTGGGGGGCTGTTGCGCTGCTGGGGCTGGCCCTGTTAGTCCAGCCGTCGCCACAGCCGGGGCACCTGCGCGTCATTGCCCTGAGCGTCGGCCAGGGCGACGCCCTGCTGGTAACCGACAGCGCGGGACAGCACTACCTGGTGGACGGAGGCGGCCAGGCCCATGGCCATTTCGATCCCGGAGAACGCCTGGTCGCGCCCGCACTGGGCCGTTTCGGCGTCAGGGAACTTGCCGCTGTCATCCTTACCCACGATCACCCCGATCACCGCAACGGCCTGCTGCATATTGCCAGGCATTTTCGGATCAAGGAGTTCTGGTGCGGCAGTTCCGCATCGGCCCTGTGGCCGCCGTTGCGCCGGCAACTGGCGGCCAGGAACATCCCCGTGCGCACCTTTGCCCCGGGGTGGACTCCCGTCGCGGCGGCCAGAAAGACGACCATAGCGGTGTTCGCTCCGCCCGACGACGATCTTGGCGAGAATGACCGGTCCCTGGTTTTTTATGCCCGCGAAAATCGCAATGGCGTACTGCTGACCGGCGACCTGGAGCAGGCCGGCGTTGCCCACCTGCTGAATGCCACGCCAAAATTGCCGGTGACCCTGCTGAAATTGCCTCACCACGGCAGCCGCAACGGCTCCGTCGACCAATTGCTTGCACATTTCACCCCGTGCTGCGTGTTTGCCAGCCTCGGCGCCAACAATGTTTTCGGCTTCCCTCACCAGGAAACGCTCCAGAGCGTAAAACGCGCCGGGCTGTCCCTGTGGCGCACCGACCTGCACGGCACTCTGATATTCGACCTTGAAAACCGCTCCTGGCGTGTAAGATCCTGGCAAGACGGGCTTTTTCGTTGACAGTCGAATATGGCTTTGTTAGTTTGGACCATTATCTGACCTGGAGACTGTCCGGATGAAATCCTCCACCATTCTGGTTGTCGATGACGAGCTGTTTTTCCGCCGTCTCTATGCCAGCCTTCTCAGCGAAAATGGTTACCAGGTGGAATCCGCCGCGTCCGGAAAAGAGGCTCTGTCCCGCCTTGGCAAGGGGCATATCGACATTGTGCTCGCCGATCTGGTCATGCCCGAAATGGATGGCATGCAGATTCTCGACCACTGTCGCAAACTCAACAACCCTCCGGATGTCATCCTGGTTACCGGCCATGCTTCGGTCGAATCGGCCATTCAGGCCATCAAAAGCGGCGCGCGAGACTATCTGGTAAAGCCCTTCGACCCGGCCGAACTGCTGCATGTGGTCCGCGCCTGTCTCGAACAGCGACACCTGCTTGACGAAAACAGCGTCCTCAAGGCACAGATCCGGCTTTATCAGCGGGGGCAGCAACTGGCCGCGCAGCTCGACCTCGACCGGCTGTTCGAGGATGCCCTGTCCGCCATCCTTCAGGAAGCCGGCAGCGGTCGCGGCCTGGCCTGCCTCCTGGACAGCGACGACAGCCCCCAGCTCATCAGTACCCGGAAATTGCAGGAGACCGAAGCCATGGCCCTCATGGCGGCCGCGCAGCCATTGCTGGCCAACGGCAACAAACTGCACATCGTCTCCTGTGCCGATCTGCCGCCGTTGCCGCAACTGCCACCGGCGCTGCAATCCGTCGCCGTCTTCCCCATGCAGTCCCCCTACGGATTCGGCGGAGCCCTGATCTTCTGTAATCCCGAAGAAGGGGATTTCGCCCCCGGAATGTCCCGGGAAAACCTCTCCTTTCTGCTGGAACAGACGGCGCTTGGATTCGAAAACGCCTGCCGTTTCAAAACCGCGCGGGATCTTATCTTCATCGATGACCTGACCGGTCTGCACAACTATCGCTACCTGCAGATGATCCTGGATCAGGAAATCCTGCGAGCGGAGCGCTACGGGCTGGAATTTTCGCTGGTTTTCATCGATCTTGACTTTTTCAAGGAAATCAACGATACCCTCGGACATCTCGCCGGCAGCCATGCTCTCAAGGAAGTCGCCCGGATTTTGCGGCTGTGTGTCCGTGAATCGGACATCCTGTTCCGCTACGGTGGCGATGAATTTACCGGCTTTCTGGTCGAAACGGGCAGCGAAGGGGCAGCGGTGGTGGCCGAACGTATCCGCCAGTGCATCCAGAATCATACCTTCTTCGCTGAAAGCGACACCCCCGCAAAGATTACCG
>NZ_JBFWJQ010000093.1:0-10100 GCF_050253115.1 Syntrophotalea sp. | reverse complement strand
ACCAGATGACCATCAGCCCGATCTTCATTTTCTCGTCGCCGATCAGTTCGGCCGCCAAGGACCTCATCGACACCGAGACGGCCGCGGCCCTCAACCTGACCTTCGCTTTCTAGGCAGGCGACAAAAAGCCGGACGGAAGTCCCCGTAACAAAGCATGGGCGGGGCCGCGATGCGGCCCCCGCCATGATGCCGGCGCCATGCCCGAAGCCCGGGAACTCTGCGACGGGTAAATATCAACGCCGTTTTTCTGAAACCCGCACGCGTCAGGAGGAACGTCATGAAAAGAACCTTGTGGGGAGCCGTCTCCGCCACGGCGGCCGTGGTGGCCGCCGGCAGCCTGCTGCTAACCCCCGCCTGCACCAAACAGGAAAACACCCGGCCCGCCAAGGAAACCCTGCGCATTACCTGCTGGGCCGGCTATGCCAAACCCTATGTGGAAGATTTTCAGCAACTGGTCAGGGAAAAGTACAATGTCGATGTCGACGTGCAGATCCATAATCCCACCGATCAGGACGAATTTTTCCAGGCAGTGAAAAACAACACGGCGGACCTGATCTCCCCGCCCATCGAGCTGCCCAAAATCCCGCGTTTCTTTTCCTACCAGGAAGGCAGCCATTACCTGCAGCCGGTGGACGTGAACAACATCCCGAACCTGGCCAGAATGATGCCGGTGTTCCGCGACGATCAGACCCCCTTCCACAATGGCGTGCGCTACGGCGTGCCCTATAACTGCGGCCCCTACGGTCTGGCCTACAACCGCGACAAGGTCTTCGAGGCACCCGCCAGCTGGAACGTGCTGTGGGATCCTCAGTACGCCGGGCAGTACACCATCAACAACAACTTCCCCAAGGTCAACGTCTGGATCGCGGCCCTGGCCCTCGGCTACGGCTATGAGGACATCTTCGATATCAACAAACTCGACCGTGCGAGAGTCCAGGAAAAGCTCAACGCCTTGGCCAAAAACGCCAGAAGCCTGTGGGACGGCGCCGCCAACCCGGACGAATTCCCGGAACTGGCACTGGCCACCACCTGGGGATTTGCCGCCCAGGCCGCCAACCTTAAAGGCGGCAACTGGCGCCTGGCGACCCCGGCTGAGGGCGGCACCGCCTGGATCGATTGCTGGTATCTCGGCGCCGGGACCAAAGACATGACCAAAACCCTGGCCGAAGAGTGGATCAATTTCTCCCTGGATCCCGAAAGGCAGGCCGATGTGGTCAAGTCCCAGGGCGTCTCACCTGTCATGGCCGATACCGGCGACCTCCTCAATGCCGAGGAAAAAGCCATGTTCCATGTGGGAGACGAAGCCTATTTCAAAACCGTGGCCCTGTGGCGGGTTCTCAGCGAAGAAACGGAACAGGCTTTCAACGCCATGTGGGAAGAAGCCAGGCAACAGCGTCAATAACCGGTCGCGGGCGACGCACGCCGCCGTCCGCATAACCCGATTTTGCCCGCGCCCGCGTTATGCGGCGGGCGGGATCGCCCCATCAGACAAGACGGAGGTAACCGAATGTTAAAAAAGGGAAAACTCGCAGCAGGCATTACCGGCGCCCTGGTAATGACCTTCCTGGCCGGGATGGCCGGGGCCGTCACCATCGGCAGCATCAAGCCCGGTGAGGATGTGTTTCAGTATGTCAATCGCAGCAAGGGCAAGTTCGATCTGAGCCTTTATCAACAGGTCATCGGCGCCGCCAACGCTTTCAAGGAAGGCGACGAGGGGCTCGGTGTTGCCGCGGATAGCGAAATGTCCCGTCAGAACGCCCGCAAGCTGCTGGCGAACACCAGAATCAAGGACATTTATGACAACCCGCTGTTTGTGGACGGGCAGGAAAAACTGATCCGCAAAACCACCGACAAGGCCAAATACAACAAGATCAAGAATATGACCATGGGCGAGCTGAAGCACTTTTTGCTCACCAGACCGGAAGCCGACATCAAGTCCATCATGGGCGGCCTGCACAGCGATGTGATCGGCTCGGTGGTCAAACTCATGTCCAACGACGAACTGATTCGCGTCGGCCAGAAAATCTTCAATACCCTGCCCGGTTCCAAAATCGGCGCCAAGGGCTATCTGAGCGCCCGCATCCAGCCCAACTCGCCGACCGACAACAAGGAAGACATTCAGCTGCAGGTTCTGAACGGCTTCGCCTACGCGGTAGGCGATATCGTTATCGGCACCAACCCGGTCGACAGCCAGCTTGAAGCCACCTTGCGGGTCGAAAACGCCCTGAAGGAAATCGTCACGGCCTTCAAACTCGAAAAGACGGTACCCTGGTGCGTTCTGGCCCACATCGACGGCCAGGCCGCCGCCGAAAAGGAAGTGCCCGGCTCCACCGCCATCTGGTTCCAGAGCCTGGCCGGTACCGAGAGCGCCAACAAGACCTTCGATCTGACCATCCAGAAGATGATCGACTACGCGAAAATGCGTAAAGGTCCGTACGGTCTCTATTTCGAAACCGGCCAGGGGGCCGACTACACCAACGGCCACGGCCACGGCTTCGACATGGTGGTGCATGAATCCCGCAAATACGGCTTCGCCCGCGCCCTGCAGCAGGAAATCGCCAGAACCAAGGGCGTGCCCGCCGACCAGGTCTGGCTGCACCTCAATGACGTTGCCGGTTTCATCGGTCCCGAGGTGTTCAAAACCCGCGAACAGCTGGTTCGCTGCTGTCTGGAAGATATCGTCATGGGCAAACTGCACGGCCTGGTGCTGGGTCTTGACATCTGCTCGACCCTGCACATGCCCGTCACCCTCGACGACCTGGAGTGGTGCCAGGACCAGATCGCTCCGGCCAACCCGGCCTATCTGATGGCCCTTCCTACCCGCAATGACCCGATGCTCAGCTACCTGACCACCGGCTTCCAGGACCATGTCCGCCTGCGCGAAAAGTTCGGCTTCAAGGTCAACGACGCCATGTGGAAATTTTTCCAGAAAATCGAAGTCATCGACGCCAAGGGCAAACCGACCAAACACTTCGGCGACCCGGCCTGGGTCTACTACAAATTCCGCCAGGCCAAGGGCGACAAGCGGTCCTTCAAAGAGATCTACGCTGAAGGTCAAAAGTCGATTGCCAATGTTCGCGGCCGCGGCGTCGACATGGCCGTGGGTTACGGGAAAAACATCTGGGACCTGGAACCGGTCACCAACAAGCGTATCCACGACCTGTATGACGACGCCAAAGTCAGCCTGTGGGCCGAATTCACCCCCGAATTCATCAACTCCATCCCCAACGCGGTGAGCATCAAGAGCCAGTCCCACGACCGCGAAAACTACATCGCCGCGCCTTCCACCGGCGAAGAGTTGTCCAAAGCCGCCGTGGCCACCCTGCAGAAGCTGTCAGCCACCTGGGGCGGCAAAGCTCCCGACGTGCAGGTAGTGATTTCCGATGGTCTGAACGCCAGGGCCATCATGGATGACGGGCATCTGATGCCTTACCTCAATGAGCTGAAGAAACAGTGTAAAAAAGCCGGCATGTCCCTGTCGGACAAAAACATCGTCGTGACCGGCGGCCGGGTGCGCGCTGGCTACAAGGCCGGCGAAGTCCTGTACGGCAAGGCCGGCAGCAAGCCCAAAGCCATCGTTCACATCATCGGCGAACGCCCCGGCAGCGGCCATCATGCCTTCTCCGCCTATCTGGTCAAGGTGCAGCCTGGCACCTGGGCCAAGGCCGGCGCGGTCGACCACGACCAGTCCAAGGTTCTGTCCGGCATTTCCGACACGGGTCTGCTTCCCGCCGAAGCCGCCCGCCAGACGGTCAAGCTGCTGATGGAAATGTAACAGGCCTCCTATCCCTGAAATCGGCCCGGGCGGTGTTGCCCGGGCCAGCTTTTCCTCCCTCTGCCCGACGTTCCGCCCCCTGCTTCCGGCCGGAATGCGGATTCTGTAACGTAAATCACCGGGCCGCATCCCCGCGGCCCGGCTTTCCGGTGACCGCCGTCAGGATATGTCTATGCCCGAAACAGCTCTGAACACTTCCATGCCGGCGCCCCATCCCCGATCCCGCTCCCTGTGGCGGGAAGTCATGCACAAAACCGCTCTCTGGATGCAGGCCCTGGCATCAAGTCCCTATTATCGCTATGGCGAGATCGGCAACCTGTTGTACACTTTCGGTAAAAGCATTCTGGAAGGGGCGGTGCTCTACACCATGTTTTCCATGGCCCAGACCGAATTCAAGGTCGCGGCGATTCTCGGCGTGTTGACGAAATACTTTTATCCGGGCATCACTTTTATCAGCAACGTCAAGGTTTCCGCCTTCGTCGACTGTCTGGAGCGTTTTGCCGACCTCCGCCTCCAGGTGCGGCAGCTGATCGGCGCCATGGCGCTGGTGGGCGGCGGGCAGGCGCTGGGTGCGATACTCCTGCTGCTGTGCTACCCGCCTCTGTTCAACACCCTGTTCGGATCCATGGCGGGCGGGCGCTACGTGCTTATCGTTTTGTACCTGCTGCACCATATCTGCGACGGTTCGGCCCAGGTCGCCGAGGGACGCATCTGGTTCAAGCTGATCGAGATCAAGCTGCGCCACGGGCGTCTGAGCCGCATTTCGGAAAATTTCTGGGGCATTCACGCCATGAGTCAGAACATCCAGTTGATCGCCGGACTTGTCCTGCTGTGGGGAACGACCCTGACCACCGGCCTGTTTCAGGATTGCCTCGGCCATGCCGTGATGTGGGGCATCGTGCTGAGCGGAACCCTGCTTACCGCCCTGTCCAAATTCAGCCTGCCGCTGGCCTGGCAACTCACCCTGCGCCACCGGATGCAAGAGGAAGAATGACGGCACAACCGATTTTGCAAGTCGAAAACCTCGGATTCGCCATTGGAGACCATCAAATCCTGGCGGACATCAGCTGCGGTTTCGAAACCGGCGCCATCCACGGCCTGATCGGGCCCAACGGTTCCGGTAAAAGCACCCTGCTGCGCAATCTCTGCCGCATCTGGGAGCCGCAACAGGGACAGGTACTTATCGAAGGGCGCGACTACCGACGCCTGTCCCGCAAAACCCTGAGTCAGATGGTGACGCTGGTGCAGCAGGATACACGCCTCGATTTTTCCATCCTGGTTTCCGATTTTGT
The DNA here is from genome assembly GCF_050253115.1 of Syntrophotalea sp. Taxonomy (NCBI): domain Bacteria; kingdom Pseudomonadati; phylum Thermodesulfobacteriota; class Desulfuromonadia; order Desulfuromonadales; family Syntrophotaleaceae; genus Syntrophotalea; species Syntrophotalea sp. Next base: position 5,033 of record NZ_JBFWJQ010000093.1, on the reverse strand, counting down.
CGCCATGGGCCGCCACCCGCACCTGAAACGCCTGCAGTGGCTGCGGCAGCGGGACATGGACATCATCGAACAGGCTCTCCAGGTCACCGGCACCACGGTATTCCGCAACAGGCCGATCAACGAACTGTCCGGCGGCGAAGCGCAACTGGTCAGCCTGGCCCGGGCGCTGGCCACCGAAGCACCGATCATTCTGCTGGATGAGCCCACCAGCGCCCTGGACATTCGGCACAAGCTCGAGATCATGGATCTGCTGACCGGCCTGCGCGATGCCGGCAAAACCATCCTCATCAGCATCCATGATCTCGATCTTGCGCGACGTTACTGTGACACCGTAACCCTGCTGCAGCAGGGCCGGATCCACTATCACGGCCTGGCCGCGAAAGGCTTCGCCAAGCAACGCATCAAGGAGGTTTTCCATGTCGGCGTCGAGGAAATCGCAACCGAGCATGGCGTTTCGCTGCTGTTCTACCGTTAGACGCATCCTGGGCTCGGTGATGGTGTTAGCCATGGCCTGCCTTGCAACACTGCCGGCCGGCGCCGCCGCCGCGGAGACCGCCCGCAGCGCACGCAGGTTCCCTCTGGAGATGGATGCCCTGATGGGAGCGTTGAGCGATACCCGTGTGCCGGCGCTTGCGACCGGAAAAGGTTTCCCACGCAACGTCAGCTACCGCTTCACCCGTTACGATTTCGCAACGGATAAAATACATGAAGAACGGCGTTCCGTGATCCTGAAGCATCAGCCGAAGCGCATCATCCCTCACGCCACGGGGCTGACCGAAATTCTCTGGGCTATTCTGCCCCATGAACGCCTGGTGGCGGTGCATGAAAGCTGCAAGGACCGGCAGTTTTCCTTTCTGGCGACATTGCTGCCCGAAAACCTGCCGACTTACGGCACCGACGACGCCGAAATCGTCATCGGCTACCGCCCCGACCTGGTCATGACCTCCTTTTTTTCCAACGAGAACTTTCTCCATCAACTGCGCACCGCCCGCATTCCCATGGCGCAGTTCGGTTTCTTCGACGATCTCGATGCCATCGAAGAGCAGATCCTGCTGGCGGGGCGGCTGACCGGCGAGGAAGCTTCCGCCCGCAGGCTGGTCGCCGTCATGCACGAAAAACTGCGCGACATCCAGCTGGCGGTTAACAGGCGGCGCAGCGGCACCGTCAGGCCGCCTTCGGTACTGTATTATGACAACATGGCCTACGTGGCGGGGGCGGGTACCACCTTCGACAGCATGTGCAAGGCCCTTGGTGTAACCAACATCGCCGCCGCCAAAGGGATTCGCAACTTCAAACAGGTGGACTACGAAACCCTTCTGCAGTGGAACCCGGATGTGATCATCGTGCCGGAGGAAAGCAGTTTCGACCGGCAGCTCTACAGCCAGGAAATCCTGGCTGGCGCCAACGCCATACGCCGCGGGAACATCCGCAAGATGCCAACCGTCTACCTGCTGAGTTCCTCCCAATACCTGGTGGCCAGTATCAACTACCTGGCGGGGCTGCTTTATGAATCGTCCTTCTGAGCACCGCCGTTTTTCCCTGACAGGCTTCGCCGCCTCGATCGCCGCGATGGGACTGCTGCTGACGGGCATGTTCCTGTCGATCCGTATCGGGCCCTGGGCCATCAGCCTGCAGGATACCGCCCGCATCCTGGCATCCAGGATGCTGCATATGAACCTGCCGACCGATCCCGCGCTGGAAGCCATTGTCTGGCTCGGCAGGGTGCCCCGCACCCTGACCGGGGTCATGGTCGGCTTTGCCCTGGGCGCCGCCGGCACCATCATGCAGGGCATCTTTAAAAACCCCATGGCCAGCCCCGGGGTTATCGGCACCAGTTCAGGCGCGGCCCTCGGAGCGGTAACCGCCATTTATATCGGTCTGGCGGCCACCAGCATCTACGCGGTACCATCCTTCGCCATCCTGTTCGCCTTCGTGTCGATGCTGGTGGTACTGGGCATTGCCACCAGCGGCGGCTTGACCTCCCGTTATACCCTGCTGCTGGGCGGCATCGCCTTCAACGCCATTTTCGGCGCGCTTACCTCGCTGGTGATCGTCCTGTCGACGGATCAGTTCGAAATGGCCCGCCAGATCGTCGGCTGGCTGATGGGAGACCTGACCAACCGCAGCTGGCAGCACGTCTACATCGTGCTGATCATCACCCTTGTGGGCACCCTGTGGTCGCTGCTGTACGCGCGGGATCTGAACATCATCATGCTCAGCGAAGAGATGGCCGCCAACCTCGGCGTCAACGTGACCCTGTCGCGCAACATGCTGCTGTTTGTCGCCGCGCTGCTGACCGGCGGCGCCATCGCCGTCTCCGGCGCCATCGGGTTCGTCGGCCTGATCGCGCCGCATATCATGCGCAGCTTCGTCGGTTCCGACAATCGCCTGCTGATCCCGGCCGCCGGGATACTGGGCGGTGCGCTGGTCGTCTACTCGGACTGCGCGGTGCGGGTGTGGGGCGGCGGGGGGCTGCGTATCGGGGTGCTGACGGCCCTGCTCGGCGGACCGTTTTTTCTTTACCTGATCATTCGCGACCGGCGCAAGTTCGTGTTTTTCTGACCCCTTTCACCGGGCATGTGCCGAATGAAATTCTTTTTTTACCGGAGGCCGCAACGCCATGAACCAGACAGTCAGGGATCCCCGCCATGCCGACCCGTCCGTCGCGGAGGAATTCCGTCACAGGATCCAGCAGGTCGAGACCGAAATCGGCAAAGTCATCATTGGCCAGGACCGCATGATCGAGTCCATCATCTGCACCCTGCTGGCACAGGGGCACATTCTGCTGGAAGGCGTTCCGGGCCTGGCCAAAAGCCTCGCTGTCGCCACCTTCGCCCGCACCATCGGCGGCGAGTTCAAACGTATCCAGTTCACGCCGGACAAACTGCCCAGCGATATCACCGGCACCACCATCTTCAACCAGGCTACTGGCACTTTCACCTTCCACCAGGGTCCGGTATTCTGCAACATTCTGCTGGCCGATGAAATCAACCGCGCCGCGCCCAAGGTCCAGTCGGCACTGCTCGAAGCGATGCAGGAAAAACGTGTCAGCATCGACCGCGACCAGTACCGGCTGCCGGAGCTGTTCATGGTGCTGGCGACCATGAACCCGGTGGAACAGCTCGGCACCTACCCCCTGTCGGAAGCCCAGCTGGACCGGTTTATTGCCAAGGTCACGCTGAGCTACCCCCCCCGGGAATTCGAGGAACAGCTGCTCAGGAAAAAAAGCACTGACTTCGACGAACTGCAAAAAGCCGTTCCGTGCCTGTTGCAACCGGATGAAGTAGTAGCCATGCAACACCACGTTGCCAAACGCGTCATGGTCTCGCCGTTAGTGATCTCCTACATCCTGGAGCTCTGCCTGCGTACCCGCCCCGAGTCGCAACAGGCGCCCGAGGCGATCCGCGACTTTGTTGCCGTGGGGGTGTCGCCCCGTGCCGGCGAACATCTTATCGCCTACTGCAAAGGCTTCGCCTTTTTACGGGGCCGGGATTACGTATCCTTCGAGGATGTCGATGCCTGTGTCATGCAGGTGCTGGCACACCGCATGATTCTCAGCGACGCCGCCATTCTGGAAGGCATCCGCGCGCAGGATCTGCTGCAGAACATCGTTGCCTCGGTTGCGCCTTACGCGCTGGTGAAACCATAAGGAACGGTTCACACCATGAAACCACGCTTCCACTTTACCATCCAGCTCAAGCATCCGCCGCGCAGCGAGATGGCCGGAGACTGGGCAGGATACGACAAGGGCACCGGCTATGAATTCTGGGGCCTGCGCAAATATATGCCCGGCGACAGCTGGAGCCGCATCGACTGGAAGGCGCGCGCCCGCAGCGGCGAACTTTACGTTCGGGAGTTCCTCAGGGACAGCGCCTATAACCTGCTGCTGATCTGCGACGTGAGTCCCTCCATGCACTTCGGCGGCAAATACGCCCTGGCCTGCGATCTGGCCATATCCCTGGCTCACGCCGCCCTGCGCGGCAACAATCCCTGCGGGCTGCTGTTGTTTGCCGATCAGGTGGTGGCCTGGCATCCGCCGAGCGCCGCGCCGCGGCAGTTTCATCGCCTGGTTACCGCACTGCGGCAGACGCCGCAACCCAAAAGCCGCCAGACGCGCCTGGCACCTGCTCTGGAATTCGTCATGAAGCGACTGAGCTCCTGCCTGGGGGTCATCATTTCCGATTTCCATACCGATCTGGGCGGCCTCGGGGGGCTGCTGGATGCCGCCGACAGTCGCCTTCCGGCGCATGAAATGGTGGCGCTGCACGTGCTTGAAGAAGCCGAGTATCGGCTGAGGGGCATCGGGGACGGGTTGCTGACCCTGCAGGACATGGAGTCCGGACGCCAGATGCCTCTGGACCTGAGCCATAAGCGCCAGTTCAATACCCTGCTCCGCCAGAACCGGGAACGCATCGTGCGGGCCCTGGCCAGGGCCCGCATCGATTCGGCATTGCTGCCGGTGGGGGCCAACGACCTCCAGGCCCGTGTCAACACCCTGTTTGCCAGGCGGCTTGCTGCCAGACTCTGATACGCACTGCTTAAGTCGAGGAAACACGATGATGAATGATCCCTGCGCCTGTCGCCAAACCTGCTTACGCACGATCTTTTCAAGATCCGCCAAACACCTCGTCCTGCTGAGCCTTTTGCTGCTGGCGGGAACCTTGCCCCTGGCCGCGGCGCAACCGTTGCCCGTCACGGAAGACGCACAACGCCAACCTGCCGCCGAGGCATCACCCGAAACCGGCGTCATGCCGGAAAGCGCGGCGGATCCTGCCGAGACAGCGCGGCGTGCCTGTTTTGAACGTGTCTGGTCCGATTACCAGAACGATGTGTGGTTCTATGGCGAAGATGGCCGGCGCGTGCTACCCCGACCGGACCTGAAATGGCTGGTGGTGCGGCTCGCCGATGGCGGCCCGGCCCCGGCCGGAAGCGCGGTCGAATCTCCGGCCCCTGTCCCCGCCGATACAAGCATCACACCTGCCGCACCGGAAAACACGGCACCGGAAACCACGGACAGCGGTCCCGACATCGCC
>NZ_JBFWJQ010000092.1:0-10206 GCF_050253115.1 Syntrophotalea sp. | reverse complement strand
GTTCACAGAGGGGAGGCTTTCATTTACTCCCGGTACTGTCAAACTTTACAAGTCCCCCGGCAGAGCCGGGGGGTTTCCTATCGCACTAAAAGCTTTTGATCTCAGCTTTCAGTTCTCAACCTTTAACTTCAATACCGCCGAGCGGGCGGAAATGATTCGCTACGCTCAGATTTCCGCCTAATTCGCCCGTCGGCCACTGCACTCCGGCGGCGTCACAAGGGGGAATAGACGGTAAAGAAAGTATGCCGGCTGCCGGCCGGGACCGGCGAAGTGGAAGTAAAGGCTTTTGATCTCAGCCCTAAACCTTAAACCTTGAACCTTGCCCCCTACCCCCCGCACCCGATCTTCCCCAAAATTTCCATGCGGTCAAGATGAGCGGCAAGTTCCACAACCTTTTCCTGCGAGGTACCATCAACCCGGGGCAGTACGCCCCAGCACGGGGCATCGGTGAGCCGTGCGATTTCCTCGGCGGCATGGCGCTCGGCAACGCCGGCCCCAGCCGTCAGACCGCTGATAATCCAACCGGCAACCCGCAGCCCTCTTGCCTTGGCGACTTCAAGGGTCAAAAGCGTGTGGTTGACGGTCCCCAGCCCGGGCCGTGCCACGATCAACAGCGGCAGACCCAGATCCGCCGCCAGATCCGCGACCAGCCGCCTCTCGACCAGCGGCACCAGCAACCCCCCGGCACCCTCCACCAGATGGAAATCGTATTTCATCCGGTTCTGGCGAATGGCGCGCAGCAGATCGCGCCAATCGACCCGTATCCCTTCGCGGCGCAGAGCCAGGGACGGCGCCAGCGGTTCACGAAGCCGGTACGCACCGATCAGGTCGGGTTCCTCGCCTACAGCGGCCGCCCAGGCCAGCAGACGCCCATCGTCTCCCAGACCGGACGGATCGGGAACACCGCTTTCCAGCGGCTTGAATACGCCGACATGGCAGCCTTTCTGGCGCAGCAGATAAGCCAGGGCGGCACCGACAAGGGTTTTGCCAACGCCGGTATCCGTACCGGTTACAAACAAACCGGGTGGCGCCGGCATCTCAGCAACGCTCATAAGTCAGCTCCGCATCGGTCACCATGCGCAGATCGTCGGACAGCCGGCGGCCGGAAGTGGTCAGGTAATCGCCAACCATCATGCCGCTGGCGCCGGCCAGAAAAATCCACGACTGGTAGTCACCAAGGGTACGGCCACGGCCGCCGCAAACCGTCAGATGCCGATCCGGCATCAGATAACGGAACAGGGCAATGATCTTCAAGGCTTCCATCGGCGGCAGTGGCCGGGTATCCGCAAGAGGGGTGCCGGGTACAGGATGCAGAAAATTGATCGGCACCGAATCGACATCCAGATCGCGCAGCGTCAACCCGAGTTCAAGTCGCTGTTCCTGGCTTTCTCCCAGGCCGAAAAGGCCTCCGCAACAGACCTTCATGCCCGCCTGTTTGGCGGTGCGAACGGTTTGCAGATCTTCTTCATAATCATGGGTGGTGCAGATCCGTGGAAAAAAGGACCGCGCCGTTTCCAGATTGTGATGATAGGTGACGCAACCGGCATCGGCCAGCGCGCAAGCGGTCGCGGCATCGAGGATCCCCAGGGATGCGGAAGGCGCAAGGCTGGTGGTGGCACGGATCTCGCGCAAGGCTTCAAGAATGCTCTCGAGTTCGGCACCAGGCAAGATGCGGGCGCCGCTGGTCACGATGCCGAAACAGCGGGCCCCTTCCCTGTCGGCCCGCTGCGCCTCGGCCACGATCCGCCCCGCGCTTTGCAGGGGAAACACGGGAGCATCGGTCCGGTAATGGGCCGATTGGGCGCAAAATCGGCAATCTTCCGAACATTGCCCGGACTTGGCGTTGAGGATCATGCACAACCCGACCCCCTCACCGCAAAAGGTTTCCCGCAGCTGCTGTGCGCCGGCCAGAATCCATCCCAACTCGGCACCGCCCGCACGCAGGATGCGACGCCCCTCCTCCGCCGTCAACCGGCCGCCGTCCGCAATGCGACGCACCATGGCAACAATATTCTCAGGCATAAAACACACTCCCTCTCACCTTTCACCTCTCACCTTTCACCTTTCACCTCTCACCTCTCACCTCTCACCTTTCACCTTTCACCTTTCACCTTTCACCTTTCACTTCAGCCCTTCGGCCTCCAACCCGGCATTATCGGAAACGGCACCCCAATTGTCAACATCGAGCCAAAGCATGGTTAACATATCGGCGCGGTCTCCGGCAAAACGGTTCAGGCGCATTTTATTGACAGGCGGGATAACCCGGTGTTAAAACTTGATGATTCTCCAGGCAAGGCAGGTACCGGTGATCAAAACGCTTATCGGCAAAAAACTCAAGGCGACACGCCTCGGCAATGGATTCACCATCCAGGAATTGACGAATCTTTCCGGTGTGTCCGCCAACATGATATCACGCATCGAGCGCGGCCTGACGGTTCCATCCGTCAAAATTCTGATGAAACTCGCCTCGGCCCTTGGCATGAGCATTGGCTACTTTGTCGAGGAAGCCGAAAAAAGCTCCACCGCGATTTTTACCAAAAAGGGCCAGGGCGAACCGATCTTCTTCTACAAGGACAAACACCAGATCAGCAGCCTGACACAGGGGCTGCGCGATCCAAGCTTTACCGTGCTGCACGACGTTTTGGAGGCGGGATGCAACAGCGGTGGCGGCCACATGGTGCATACCGGCGAGGAATTCGTCATGGTGCTCGATGGACGGCTGGAATTCACCATCCAGAATGACCGCTACATCCTTGAAAGCGGCGATTCCCTGTCCTTCAAAGCGTCCTTGCCGCATCATTGGTGCAATCTTGAAAACGGCCCGACGGAAGTTCTCTGGGTCGTGTCCCCCGCACCCAATATTTCCCAGTGAACCGACGCCGAACCAGAGCCTTTCCAGGGAGCACGCCGTGCAGCTGAAAAACCTTATCGGGAAAAAGCTTAAAGCCATTCGGCTGAAAAACAACCTTACGATCCAGGTCCTTGCGGAACGGGCAAAGGTATCCGCCAACATGATTTCCCGCATCGAACGGGGCCTGACCACGCCCTCGGTGGAAATATTGCTGCGCCTGGGATCGGTGTTCGAGAAAAGCATCAACTATTTTGTCGAGGAAGTGGAGAACACTCACGAAATCGTCCATTCCAGACCCGGGCAGCGATCCTGCACGGTATTCGACGACGATCAGAATCTGAAAACCGAATCCTTCACCGCTGGGCTGCGAGACCCCCGCTTCACCGGTTTTCTCTGCGTGATCGAACCCAAGGGCAGCAGCGGCGACGCCGACATGTTTCACCCCGGAGACGAATTGCTCTATATTTTCAAGGGGCGCCTGCAGATGACCATCGCGGGGGAAACGTTCCAGCTCGGGGAAGGCGAAAGCCTCTCCTTCAAATCCCACCTCCCCCACCGTTGGGTCAACCTGGCGGACGGGGAAACCCATGTCATGTGGATCCTGTCCCCCTTCACCACCATCTGATCGTCACTCGACCCATCGAGCGACGCGCCGCCCTCATGATCCTTCGCATTGCCAGCTTTTGCAGGCGCGGCTGCACGAATAGCCAGGTCTCATAAAATTCCATAAAATAACTAAAAATTTCCGGCAGTTATTGACAGCCTGCGGATGTCCGGATAAGGTTTGAGTAACCGTTTGCCAGAACGACGTGGCATGCCCCCTGCGGTACCGGCGCACGCGTCCGCTTGAGGAAAATATCCTATGTCCTCGATCATCGGAGGTAATACGCGATGAACAAATCGGAACTGATTGAAGCCCTGGCGGAAAAAAAAGGCCTGACCTACAAGCGGTCCGAAGAGATCGTCAACATTGTCCTGGACACCATGTCCGATACCCTTGTCAGCGGCGGGCGCATTGAAATTCGCGGCTTCGGCAGCCTGATGGTCAAGGATTACAAGGCCTATACCGGGCGCAACCCCAAAACCGGCGAGGAAATCGAGGTCAAGCCCAAAAAGCTGCCGTTTTTCAAGGTGGGCAAAGAACTTCGCGAGCGCATCAACAAGGGCTGAGTGTCGGTCACAGGCCGGACTCGCGACGGGGCGCGACGCGCACGCTGTGATATCCGGTGATGTGTACCTGTCCGGGCAGCGCCCCTTTGGGCTTGTGAACCGCGCGGCCCTCGGCTACCATGACCTCTGCAGCACCTTCCTCGCAGGCCCGGGAAAAGCCTGCGGCCAGACTGGCGGCATACAGAATATCCGCTTCCGGCACGGGCTGATCCTGGCGCGGGTTCTTGAGCACCAGGTGGCAGCCGGGGCGGTCCTTGACATGAAACCATCGATCGCCCGGACGGCACACATGCCGGACCAGGTAGTCGTTGGCGCGGCTGTTCATCCCCCAGTACAGGTCCAGACCGCCCGGGGAGAGGCCCCGGCGCAGACCGGGGTGGCCCGAAACCGGGCGGCGCTTCGGTTTTTGCGGTTGCCGCGGAAGCAGCCGCGCCTGTTGCATTTCCTCCTCCAGCACCGCCAGCTCCTCGCCGCTTCCAACCTCTTCAAGAGCCAGTTCCAGAGCTTCCAGCCATGGTTTCTCGGCAAGGGTTTCCGTGATGCGTCGTTCGATATGATCGATGCCCCGCCGCAGTTTTTTGTATTTTGCGAAAAGCCGCTCCGCGTTCGCCGCCGGCGCAAGGGCCGGATCAAGGACGATGCGCAGGGTTGTCCCCGGGTCATAAAAATTTTCCACATCGATTTCAGTCATCCCCTTGCGGACCCGGAACAGGTTGGCGGTCAGCAACTGGCCGGCCCGTTGCCATGTTTCGGCGTCGGCCGCAGCAACCCGTTCCTGGTGCAGTTTGTCCAGCCGTCTCTGCAGCCGGGACAAGGCGCGACGCACGATGCGCAGCAACTGTCCCTGTGTGCCGCTGCACCGGTTGCTGGCATCCCGGGCATAAAAGCTGTCCGCAGCCTGCGAGGCGGAGGCAAACTCCTGAACCTGCTCCCGTTTCAGGCAGACGGGCCGGAAAGCCCCCAGCCGCGGCACGCCGTCCACTTCTCCGGTCCAGAAACTCCGCTCCCCGCACCGCCAGGAGCGGACGAATTTCTCAAGCGCCTCCGTCGGATCCTCGCCGGCGGCCATACGCCCGGCAAGCTCCATGGCCAGCAGCGCCGGCATGGGATGCACATGCCGCATCAACCAGCCTGCCGCATTTTCATGCAAGCCGCCGGCATCATCGATAACGCCCCCGTCCCAAAGCGCATAGCGGCCCGGGCCTGGCGGCGGCGCGGTCCAGATGGCGCCCTTGCGCCGCGGTGTATGTTGCTCATCCCCATTCCTGCGGTGCAGCACATCGATGATGCGGTCTTGCCCGTCGCACAAGATCATGTTCGGGCAGCGTCCGTAAAGCTCCACGACCAGGCGAAGAGGCGAACCGTCCGGCCCTTCAAAGAACAGCAGCGCGATGCGGTCGCCGGGAACCTGCCGGATGGAGCGCAATGTGCTGAGGCGGGAGCGCAGCAACTGACAGAAACGCAACGGCGCCGGGGGATTGATCCAGGGGTTTTCGGTCAGATAAAGACCACTTGCGCCGGGCGCTACGCTCAGCCGCAGCCGCAGCTCCCGGCGGCCGTTCCAGAGCCGCAGAATGATGGTATCGGCATCGGGTTGGTGAACCTTTTTGACCGACGCTCCGACAATCAGCGGCGCTATCTCGGCGATAACCGCCTCGATGAACAAAACATCCATGCCTGAGGAACCGCATCCTTTGCTTGCTGGCATCCTGCCTCTCTGATATGCTGGGATCTCTCAAATCCGGTGATTGGTGACTGGCAACCGGTGATCGGCGCAAACTGTGCCGACACCGCCTGGTAGCGCTGTCCGGCAACTGCCACGTAGCTGTTTTGACCCGTCCGCAGCCAGAAATCGCCACTTGCCGCCCGACGATTTGCCATGACCTTTACCGAAGGAGTTCCGTCATGTCCGAAAAAACCTGCCACCGTCTCGGGACCAAGGCGCTGCACGCGGGTCAGAGCCCCGATCCGACCACCGGCTCACGGGCCGTTCCCATCTACCAGACATCCTCCTACGCCTTCGATTCTTCGGAGCACGCAGCACGCCTGTTCGCCCTTGAAGAGCCAGGCAACATCTATACACGGATCATGAATCCGACCACCGACGTACTGGAAAAGCGTCTTGCCGAAATGGATGGCGGCTCCGGCGCGCTGGTGGTGGCTTCCGGAACTTCGGCCATTTTCATGACCATTCTCAACCTGGCCCGGTGCGGCGACAATATCGTTTCGGGAACCTACCTCTACGGCGGCACCTTCAACCTCTTCAAACACACCCTGCCACGCATGGGGATCAACGTCAAGTTCGTCGACACCTCCGACCCCGCCAAGGTCAAGGCCGCCATCGACGACAGAACCCGGGCCGTCTACACGGAGACCATCGGCAACCCCAAAAACAACGTGGACGACTTCGAAGCGCTGGCCCGGGCTGCCCATGACCTGGGGGTACCCTTTATCGTCGACAACACCGTCGCCACGCCCATGCTGTTTTGCCCGCTGGAACATGGCGCCGATATCGTCTGTTATTCCCTGACCAAATTCATCGGCGGCCACGGCACCAGTCTCGGCGGCGCGGTGGTCGACGGTGGCCGCTTCGACTGGAGCAACGGACGCTTTCCGGAATTCACCACGCCGGACCCCAGCTACCACGGCCTGATCTACCACCAGGCCCTCGGCGCCCGAGCCTTTATCGATAAAATGCGGGTCACTCTGCTGCGTGACCTGGGCGCCTGTATTTCACCTTTCAACAGCTTTCTTATTCTGCAGGGCCTGGAAACGCTGCATGTGCGCATGCCCCGCCATTGCCAGAATGCCCTGGAACTGGCGCGCTATCTGGAACGACACCCGCAGGTGGCATGGGTCAACTACCCGGGCCTCGAAAGCCATCCGAGTCATTCCCTGGCGTTGCGCTATCTCCCCGCTGGACAGGGAGCCATCCTCGGTTTCGGCATCAAAGGCGGCGTCGCAGCCGGCGCCCGGTTTATCGACAGCGTCAAACTGGCCAGTCACCTGGCCAATATCGGCGACGCCAAAACCCTGGTCATCCACCCGGCCAGCACCACTCATCAGCAACTCTCACCGGAAGACCAGATAGCCTCCGGCGTGAGTCCCGATTTCATCCGCGTATCGGTCGGCATCGAGGACATTGAGGACATCAAGGCGGATTTCGATCAGGCGCTCAGAGCCAGTGTCGCGGGGTGAGGTTCGAGGGGAAAGGTTCGAGGCCCGAGGCCCGAGGCCCGAGGTTCGAGGTTCGAGGGCAAAGGTTCAAGGCCAAAGGTTCGAGGCCAAAGGCCAAAGGCCAAAGGCCAAAGGTTCAAGGCCAAAGGCCCGAGGCACGAGGCACGAGGCTGGAGGCTGGAGGCTGAACAATCACAATCCTGGGACAAATGATACGTGGCATATGACGGATTCTTCTTTTCATATTGTTCTTGTAGAACCGGAAATTCCGCCGAATACGGGCAATATAGCGCGTCTGTGCGGCGCTACGGAAACGGTACTGCACCTGGTGGGAAAACTCGGATTTTCCCTTGATGACAGATATCTGAAGCGGGCGGGACTCGACTACTGGGATGTTATCGACATTCGCACCTGGGAAACGCTTGAAGAACTGGAAGAAGCTTTTCCGGAGGGCCGGTGGTGGTATACCTCGAAAAAAGCCGGCCGCTGCCATGTGGAGGCCGATTTCAAAGCGGGGGACTTGATCGTTTTTGGCAAGGAAACGACAGGCTTGCCCGAAGAACTTCTGGCGCGAAATCCAGAGCGATGCATCCGCATTCCTATCTTCTCCTCCCGGGTGCGCAGCCTCAATCTGTCCACCGCCGCCGGCATTGTGTTGTACGAAGCATTGCGGCAGACCGGGAGGTTGGTTAGGGGGTGAGGGTCACGGTTCGCGGGACGCGGGACGCGGGACGCGAAAACCTTGCAGGTTACACCTTTGTGACGCCGCTGGAGCGGAGTCGCCAGACGGGGGAAATAGACACTGCGAGATTGATTTAAAACGGCGCAGCCGTTTTATTCCCCCTTGTGACGCCGCCGGAGTGCAGTGGCCGACGGGCGAAACAGGCGGAAATCTGAGCGTAAGCGAATCATTTTCGCCCGCCCGGCGGGTGCTGCACGGAGGGAACCCGCCGCAGGCGGGCCAGGAGCTGGGGTGCCCTTTTTCTGTTTACTCTTTTTGGGCAAGCAAAAAGAGTAAAGCGCCGTGCGGGGGCGCCACCCCGCGGTATTGAAGTTAAAGGTTTAGAACTGTAAGCTGTAAGCTGCGAGCTGTAAGCTGCGAGTTCAGGTCAAAACCTTTTACTTCCACTTCGCCGGTCCCGGCCGGCAGCCGGCATACTTTCTTTACTCGTCTAAAGAAAGTATGGAAAGAAAGGACGTAGGGTCGGCTATCGCCATTATGACAGGCTCTGGCTCTTAGAGAACTGCCTGATGGCACTGTCGCTGCGAATCCAGAACGTTTCATCTGCGTAGGGCTTTTACGTAACTTTGGCGCATCGCCAGTTTTTCAGTGGGGCTGTTGCGGAAACCGACGCTGCTGGGTTGGTTTGACGGCAAACCTGGTTTGCCGTCTTTTGCCCCTTGTGACGCCGGCGGGCTGTTGAAGTTCGAGGTTAAGAAAAACACCGACAAAAAAAGCGCCTGTACAGGCGCTTTTTTTGTCTTGAAACCGAATATTTCCCGATTCCCCTATTCCATCTCGCTTTCGATACGAATGAAATGGCTCGGCTCGCGAACCACATCGAGCTGATCGATTTCGGCCAGGGCGTCGTTGATCACCGCCTCGGTCGCCTCGTGCGTCATGATGACAATGGGCACGGCCTCCCGTTGCTTGCGCTCGGGCTGAATCATGGAGGCGATGCCGATGCCATAGCGGCCCAGGATCCCGGAAATTTTCGCCACTACGCCGGGTTTGTCGAGGGCGGTAAAACGCAGGTAATACTGGCTGACGATATCCCGCATGGGTTTGACCGGAAGTTTGACCATAGCCTCCGGCAGATAGCCCATGGCGGGCGTGCGGCGCCCGCCGCCGGCAAGTTGATTGCGGGAAATGGCCATCACGTCGCCCATGACCGCACTGGCCGTCGCATCCATACCGGCACCCTGCCCGTAAAGCATCACCGGCCCGACAAAATCCCCGACCAGGCGCACGGCATTGAACACGCCGTCGACATCGGCGAGGGGATAATTGACAGGGATCATGGTCGGATGAACACGGGCCTCGACCTGGCCGTTTTCACGCTTGCCAATGGCCAGCAGCTTGATTTTATAACCGAATTCCTTGGCAAACTGGATATCCAGCGGCGTGATTTTACTGATCCCTTCGATGGATATATTTTCCAGGTCGATGCGGGTACCGAAACACAGCGAAACGAGAATGGCAAGCTTGTGCGCGGTGTCGACACCCTCGACATCAAAGGTCGGGTCGGCTTCGGCATAGCCCTTGGCCTGGGCATCCTTGAGCACACTGGCAAAATCGGCTCCCTCGTTGGTCATGCGGGTCAGGATGTAATTGCAGGTGCCGTTGAGGATACCGAAGATGCAGCGGAAATTATTGGCGCAGAGATTTTCCTTGATGGCCGAAAGAACCGGGATGCCGCCACCCACGGAGGCCTCAAACATGACATCGACACCTTTGGCCGCGGCGGCGGACAGGATCTCTTCGCCGTGTTTGGCCAGCAGGGCCTTATTCGCGGTCACGACATGCTTGCCCTGTTCGATGGCCTTGAGAACAAAGCTGCGGGCGGGCTCATAACCTCCGATAAGCTCGATGACAACGTCGATTTCAGGATCGGTCAGCACCTGCATGGCATCGGTGGTGAGAACGCCGGCATCGACCTTCACGCCGCGGTCGGTGGTGATATCGAGGTCGGCAATACGCTTAAGCGTCAGGCGCGCGCCAAGCCTCTGTTCCATCACTTCCGCATTGTTCTGAAACACCCTGATTACCCCGGCACCGATGGTACCGAAACCCAGAAGACCAACGTTGAATTCTTTCATAGCTTCTCCATATAAAATCTTCCGTCATAAAACATCCTGCAACGAAAAAATATCCAGCCATTCCGTCACAGGCCAGCACAATCCGCGCACCGCAAAACCGGTTTTGCCCAACCCTGTCCCCCACGGCATGCACGGCATCGCGAACAGACATGGAGACCGCGACATCCTCCGGAAACTCATCAACAGGC
>NZ_JBFWJQ010000091.1:0-10234 GCF_050253115.1 Syntrophotalea sp. | reverse complement strand
ATGAACACTTCGTGCTGGATATCTTTCAGACCGGATCGGGCACCAGCACCAACATGAATGCCAACGAAGTCATTGCCAACCGCGCCGCGCAGATTCTGGGCAAGGCGGTCGGATCAAGGGCGGTACACCCCAACGATCATGTTAACCTCGGCCAGTCGAGCAATGACGTCATCCCGACCGCCATCCACATTGCCACGGCGCTGGAAACCCGCGCCACCCTGGTCAAGGCACTGTTCAGCATGCAGGAAGCCCTCGGTGAAAAAGCCCTGGCCTTCAACGACATTATCAAAATCGGCCGCACCCACCTGCAGGATGCCACGCCGGTGCGGCTGGGCCAGGTCTTTTCAGGCTATGCCCGGCAACTGGCGCTGGCCATCCGCAGCATCGAAAACGCCGCAGAGAACCTGCTGGAGCTGGCCCTGGGCGGCACCGCCGTCGGCACCGGCCTCAACACGCACCCGCGATTCGCCTCTCGCGTCATCGCGGCTATCGCGGACGAAACCGGACTTGCCTTCCGTGAAGCTAGCAACCACTTCGAGGCTCAGGCAGCCAAGGATGCGCTGGTTGAAGCCAGCGGCGCCCTGAAACGCACCGCCTGCGCCCTGTTCAAGATCGCCAACGACATCCGCCTGCTCGGCAGCGGACCGCGCTGCGGCATCGGTGAGCTGTTGCTGCCACCGGTGCAGCCGGGCAGCTCGATCATGCCGGGCAAGGTCAACCCGGTCATGGCCGAAAGCCTGATGCAGGTCTGCGGTCAGGTGGTCGGCAACGATGCGGCCATCACCCTGGGAGGTTTGTCCGGCAACTTCGAGCTGAATGTCATGATGCCCCTCATGGCCCACAACCTGCTGCAATCCATTGCCCTGCTGGCCGCCGCCGCCACCGAGTTCACGAAGCGCTGCCTGACCGGACTGGAAGCCGACCGCGGGCGTTGCGAATCGCTGGTGGAGCAGAGCCTGGCCATGTGCACGGCGCTGGCCCCGGTCATCGGCTACGACCGGGCGGCGGACATCGCCAAGCAGGCTTATGCCAGCGGCCGCACGGTGCGGGAAATCGCCATGGAGCAGCAGGTGCTGCCAGAAGAGAAACTGGCCCGCATCCTCGACCCGCGCCCCATGACCGAGGCAGGCATCCCGGGCAAGACCCGCTGACCGGTCTTTTCGACCCCACGTCGAGGGCGGCCGCGGCTTTCCTGTCCGGCCGTTCTCGACGCCGCGCCGCAACCTGTGGATTGCCTGTGAATCGTCGCGCGCGCGACCTTCGAAAAACCCGCCAAACGCCTTCAATCCGGCACATCAGGCTTTTCAACAGCTGTGGACAGCGCCGCGGCAAGAGCGGCCGCCTGCCCCCCTGTCATGTCGTGATCAGTGCTCCCAGAAGCTGATCGCCGAGAGCTTCCCGCTGCCAGTTTTTGAGAATCCCCAACTCACCGAGCTGCGCCGCATTGACCGGGCATTCTTTTGCCAGGGCTTCCAGCTGTGCATTGTTAACCAGAATGCCGGGATCCATGGCAAGCTGGCCGGCCATGTCGGCACGCACGGTTTTCAGTTTTTTGAGCCGCTCCTCCAGGGCAGGGTCACGCTCACGGCGCTCGCCCCGCGGATAAACCGGCCACTGTTCCCTGGGCATATCCAGGGCCTTGCCTACCGCCCCCAGCAGCACCCGACCGTAACGCTCCGCCAGCCGGGCCGAAAAGCCTTCGATTCCTTCCGCATCCTGCAGATTGCGCGGCAGCCGCTGGGCAAATCCGAGCAGTGTCTTGTTGCCGATGATTTTGAATGGGGGACGGTCGCGGCGGCAGGCTTCCCCGTCGCGCCACTGCAGCAGCTCCTCCAGCGCGGCGAGTTGCCTGCGATCCAGCAACCCCGCCCCCTTGACCCGTAAAAACAGCGGGCCGCTGTTTTCGGAAGGGCGTACCTGTTCGAGCAGGGCAAATTCCTCCTCGGCCCAGTTCAGTCGCCCCATCTGCCGCAGCCGCTGTTCGAGGATTGCCGCCAAACGATGCAGATGACAGGTGTCCTCCATGGCATAGCGGACCATGCCTTCCTCGAGAGGGCGCTGGGACCAGTCGGCACGCTGATAACGCTTGTCCAGATGAATGTCGAGGTGTTTGGCCAGCACGTCGGCCAGGCCGACACGCTCCTCGCCGAGCATCTGGCTGGCGATCATGGTGTCGAAGAGACCGCGAACCTCCATGCCGAAATCGCGGTACAGGCAGCGAATATCGTAATCCGCGGCGTGGAAAATCTTGCCAATGGCGGGATCGGCAAGAACCGGCGCCAAAGGCGACAGGTCTTTTACGGCCAACGGGTCGACCAGCACCGTCCGCGTCGGGGTGGAGATCTGCAGCAGACAGACCTTTTCCTGGTAGGAATGCAGGGAGTCCGCTTCGAGATCGACGGCTATGACAGGTTCCGACCGCAGGTCCCGCACCAGCCGGACTATGGCCGCGTCATCCGTCAGGATGGGGGGCAACGACATGAAAACTCCTTGGTAGTTTGTGTGAATCAGCGCTGTGCGCCAGACGGCCCTGCCGGCCCCATGGGTCAGATGCCCGGCAAAACTTGCGCGGCATGGGGATCCTGCGAAATCGATAATGCCAGAGGCTTTTCCCTCAAAGCAAACCAAGGGCCTTTTTATGTGAACCGTGCAGCGGCAGGTCGGCAAGTTGCCGCGGCGTAACCCAACGGCGCTCCGCATCGGCGACCATTGTCCCGACGCTCCCCCGACAGGCAAACACAGACAATTCCACGCGAAAGTGACTGTAGGCATGGCGTATCGCTCCCGCCGGTTCCGGCTCGCCAGCCAGCCCCTCAGTAGCCATCAGCCGTCGGGCCGCCTCGTCGGCCGTGCGTCCCTCGGGCACGGCGGCCGACGGAAATTCCCACAATCCGCCGAGCATTCCGTCAAGGGGGCGTTTCTGCACCAGATAGCGCCCGCCGCAATCGATCAGCAGGGCCACCTGTTGCACCAGCGGCACGGTTCTGCGTTCTCCCCGTTCGGGGAAGTTATCCTGCTCACCCCGCCAGAAAGCCTGGCACAAGCCGGACAGCGGGCAGGTCTCGCAACGGGGATAACGCGGCATGCAGACCGTTGCCCCCAGGTCCATGATGGCCTGAGCGTAATCATGGGGATGGTGCTCGGGGGTGAAGACTTCGGCCCAGTGCCAGAGCTGTTTTTCCACCGGGCCGGAGCGGGGATTTCCCCGCAGGGCCAGCAACCGGCACAGCACGCGCCGCACATTGCCATCCAGAATCGGCGCCTTGCGATCAAAAGCGATGGAAACGATGGCACCAGCGGTCGAGCGCCCAACGCCTGGCAAAGCCATGACGGCTTCGAGCTGTTCCGGAAACCGTCCACCGAAATCGGCGACCACCTTGCGCGCGGCCTCGTGCAGGTGCCGGGCGCGACGGTAATAGCCAAGCCCGGCCCACAGTTCCAGCACCTGATCGAAGGATGCGGCAGCCAGTGCCTGCACCTCCGGGAAAGCCGCCAGAAATTTCTCGTAGTAGGGAACTACCGTCGTCACCCCGGTCTGCTGCAGCATGATTTCCGACAGCCAGATGCGGTACGGATCGCGGGTGCTGCGCCATGGCAGATGGCGGCCATGGGTCCCGTACCAGGCCAGCAGACGCTGGCCCACCTCCTCCGCGGCCCAGGGCAATTGCTGCATAGCGGCCCTTCTCAACCGATTTCGGCCAGTGCCGTCAGGGTCTTTTCCATATCCTCGCGGGTTCCGATGGAAATACGCAGCCCGTGGGACAGTATCGGATCGCTGAAATAACGCACCAGAATGCGCCGCTCGAACAGGCTGTCATAAATCCGCTTGGCATCGCGGTCCGGCGGCGTGGCAAAGACGAAGTTGCCATGGGACGGAATCACTTCCCAGCCCAGCACCCGCAGCTCGGCGGAGAACCAATCGCGGGTTTCGCGGATTCTGGTTACACACTGGCGGAAATAGTCCTGGTCGGCGAGGGCCGCCACACAGGCCGCCTGCGCCAGCCGGTCGAGATTGTAGTGGTCGCGGATCTTGTTCAGTGCGGCGATCACTTCCGGTCGGGCGATGGCCATCCCCAGCCGCATGCCGGCCAGCGAATAGCTCTTGGAAAAGGTACGCGTCACCACCACGTTGGGCAGACGCCGCACCAGGTCCAGAGAATTCTCTCTGGCAAAATCGGCATAAGCTTCATCGATCACCAGAACCCCGTCGATCCGCCCGGCCAACGCCTCGATGAACTCCTGAGGGTAACAGAAACCCAGCGGCGCGTTTGGATTGGCCAGAAAGAACAGTTTGCCGGCATAGCGCGCGGGGAAATCCTTCAGCGCCCATCCCTCATCGAGCAAAAAAGTCCGCACCCTGGCGCCCTGCACTTCAGCCAGCGTGCTGTAATAGGAATAGGACGGATGAACGTAGGCTATCTCGTCTCCCTCGCTGGCAAACGCACGAATCAGATTATTGAGCACCTCATCCGAACCGTTGGCCATGATGACCCAATCGGGGTCAAAACCATACAGGCGCGCAGCCTGCTCGCAACCGGCGCGGCTGGCCGCATCGGGGTACTTGCGCAGATTGTCGCCGACTTCGGCGAGAATCGCTTCGATGACCTTCGGCGACGGCGGATAAGGATTTTCATTGGTATTGAGCTTGATATACCGATGCTCGTCACGGGGCTGAAACCCGGGCACGTAGCCGGCCATTTCAGCGATATTTCTGCGCAAGGGAATCATGAGGTCTCCTGCCGGGTAAGATGAGTATCCGAAACCGATAACCTATAGGAAAATGCGGGAGGGTGCAAGAATGACGTTGTCATCCGTCACTTGCAGATCAGGATAGTTTTCAACCTTCCACTTTGCACTCCCGCATTACGCGAACCTCGAACCTCGAACCTCGAACCTCGAACCTTGAACCTTGAACCTCAGGCCTCAGGCCTCGGGCCTCGGGCCTCGGACCTCAGAAGTATTCTTCGAGAATGTCGTAGCCCGTGGTGCGCCGGGCCGGGATAAATCCGGCCTCCCGTATCAGGGCGAGCAATTCCTCCCGGTCGAGGCGAAAACGGGCGCCAGCGGCGGCAACGACGTTCTCCTCAAGCATGGTGCCGCCCAGGTCGTTGGCGCCGAAGAACAGCGCCACCTGCGCCATTTTGCCGCCCTGGGTGACCCAGCTGGCCTGGAGATTGGGGATGTTGTGCAGCACCAGACGGGAAACGGCCAGCACCCGCAGGTAGTCCATGCCGGTGGCTTGCTCGCCGCCGAGCTCGGTATTGCCGGGCTGGTAGGACCAGGGGATAAAAGCGCTGAAGCCGCCGGTACGCTGCTGCAGAGCGCGAACCCGCAACAGGTGAGTAACAAGGTCTTCATCCGTTTCTCCAATACCGAACACCATGGTCGCGGTTCCCGGCAGGCCCAGACGGTGGGCCGTTTCCATAACCCCGACCCAGACGCGCCAGCTGATCTTGTCCGGCGAGACGCGCCGGCGCACCCGGTCGACCAGAATCTCGGCGCCGCCGCCCGGCAGAGAGGCCAGGCCAGCCGCCTTCAGCCGCAGCAGGCAGGTCTCCACCGACAACTCCGACTGCGCCGCCAGGTGAACTACCTCCGCGGGGGACAGGGAATGGATCTGCACCTGCGGAAAATGTCGCCGCAGGCTGCGAAACAGCTCCTCGAACCACGCGATACGCAACTCGGGATGCAGGCCGCCCTGCAACAGCAACTGGGTACCGCCAGAGGCCGCCAGTTCGGCAACCTTGTCGAGTATCTCCTGGTGGGAAAGCAGATAGGCATCGGCATGATCCGGTTTCCGGTAAAAGGCGCAGAAGCGGCAGCCGGTCACGCAAATGTTGGTGTAATTGACATTGCGGTCGACAACAAAAGTTACGCGACCCTGCGGATGCAACCGGCGGCGCATGGCGGCGGCCAGCCGCCCTGCCTCCAACAAGTCGGCCCGGCGCAACAGAAACAGGGCGTCCTGGCAATTGAGTTCCCGGCCGCTTTCGAGCTTCCCGGCAATGGTCTTCAACATGCGTCCGGCTCCCGCTTCAGTTCCCGGTACAGGCTGTCGCGCTCCACCGGGATACGGCCGGCTTTGCGGATCAGCCGCACCAGGCCCTCCCGGCTCAAGGCCTGGGGCGAAACGGCGCCGGCCCGGTGGCCGATCTGCTCCTCCACTACCGTGCCGTCCAGATCGTTGACGCCAAACGCGAGGGACACCTGGGCCAGTTTGACACCAAGCATCACCCAGTACGCCTTGATATGAGGAATATTGTCGAGAAACAGCCGTGCCACCGCCAGGGTTTTGAGGATATCCACCCCGCCCGGACCCCGCACCCCGTCGAGCCGCGTCGCCCTGTCCTGAAACGGCAAAGCCACAAAGGCCTGGAATCCGCCCGTTTCGTCCTGCAGGGCGCGCAGGCGGGCCATATGCCCGATGCGTTCGGCGGGTGTCTCCAGGTGACCAAACAGCATGGTGGCATTGGAACGCAGGCCGGACCGATGGACCATGCCCATAACCTCCAGCCAGCGATCGCCTGAAATTTTTTCCGGACAGAGTTGCAACCTGGCCCGTTCGGCAAAGATCTCGGCACCGCCGCCGGGCAGGGATTGCAGCCCCGCCGCCCGCAGACGGTCGATAACCTCTTCCAGCGGCAATTGCGCAACGGTAGCGAAATGCGCGAGTTCCACAGCGGTAAAGGCCTTGATATGCAGACCCGGGCCGGACTTGTGAATGGTACGCAGCATCTCTTCGTAAAATTCCAGCGGCAGGTGCGGATGCAGCCCTCCCACCACGTGCACCTCGGTCGCTCCTGCGGCCGCTGCGGCTGCGGCCCGCGCCGCAACTTCCTCGAGGTCAAGACTATAACCGTCCACGTCCCCTTCATCGCGCCGGAAGGCACAGAAAGCACAGCGGTTCACGCACAGGTTGGTGTAATTGATATGCCGGTTGACATTGAAGTACACCCTGTTGCCGTGCATTCGATGGTTGGCCAGAGCCGCCAATCGGCCAACGGCCAGCAAATCCGGGCACTGCAACAAAAAACCGGCCTCGGCTTCACCGAGACGCATGCCGGCATCGACTTTTGCCGCGATTTCGGGCAGAGACATCATGATGCGTCATCCCCCCAGCGCCGGAACAACCGGTGACCGATGCCGAGACCGTCGAGCACCTTGCCGACCATAAAATCGATCAGCTCCGCCATACTTTGCGGTTGCCCGTAAAAGGCCGGCATCGCCGGCACAATACGCGCCCCGGCACGGGACAGGTGCAGCAGGTTACGCAGATGGATGGTCGACAGCGGCGTTTCGCGAGGCACCAGCAGCAGCGTGTGCCCCTCCTTGAGAGCGACGTCGGCAGAACGCTCGATGAGGTTGCCGCTGATACCGGCCGCCAGGCGTCCGACCGTCCCCATGGAACAGGGCATGACCACCATCGCCATCGGTGCGGCGGAGCCGCTGGCAGGCGGTGCGAACATGTCGTTTTCATCGTAATGCTCAAGGGCTTCGCCGCAACCGAAATGCCTGCGCATTTTTTCCCGCCGTTCTTCAACGCTGCCCTGCCAATCGAGACCGGTTTCATGCTTCACCACCTGCCTTCCCGAGCGGCTCAAAAGCAGGGTTACACGGTATTGCGACGCCAGCAGTTCTTCAACCAGCCGCAGTCCGTACACTGCGCCGGAAGCACCGGTTATGGCCACAAGGATCTGCCGCATATAAACAACCCCTTCCATGGAAACATCCGTGCTGCCAAAAATCCTTAATAACGACCACGCATCTCATCTGCGGCCTGTGATTGCCAACAATTTTACGGCCTGTCTGCCCGGCTGACACAAGAAGCCCCCGGCACTCGCCCAGCGCCCCTGAAAAAACCGCGGGCAGCGCCCCCACATTGAGGCTTATGCCCTCCATACCTGCATCAAAACATCCCCAAGAGCAAAAACAAACAACAACACGCTGATCAGCCCGTTCATGGTGAAAAAAGCCTGATTCAATCGGCTCAGATCATCCGCCCGCACCAGACAATGTTCCCATGCCAGCAGAACGGCCGTCACCAGCACACCGCACAGAAAAATCCCCCCCAAACCGCCACCGGCAGCGACTCCGAGCAACAGCGGCAGCACCAGGGCATGGAGCAGACGCGCCAGCTGCAGGGCGCGGCGCGTGCCGAGGCGCACCGGCAGCGAATGCAGACCAACCTGGCGATCGTGCCCTTCGTCCTGCAACGCGTAAAGAATATCGAAACCCGCCACCCACAGCAAAACGGCGCCCCCCAACAGCACTACCGGCCAGCGCACATCGCCACGCAAGGCGATCCACGCCCCGACCGGGGCCGCGCCGAGGCACATCCCCAGCACCGCATGGCACAGACTGGTAAATCGTTTGCAGTAGGGGTAAAGAACGAACAGGGCGATAACAGCCGGAGCCAGCGTCAGACAGAGTGGATTGAGCATGCCGGCCGCTACCAAAAACGCGGCGAAGGATCCCGCGACCAACAACCAGGCGCTGCGGCGCGAAACCCTTCCGGCAGGGATATGGCGTCCGCGGGTGCGCGGGTTTTCGGCATCGAGCCGGGCATCGATGATGCGGTTGAGACCCATGGCGCCGGAGCGGGCCCCGACCATGGCCACGCAAATCCAGCCCAGTTGCCCGGGAGTCGGCCATTGATCGCTGGCCAATACCGCCAGCAGAGCGCCCAGCAACGCAAAGGGAAAGGCAAAAACCGAGTGGGAAAATGCGATCATTTCCAGCAGGGCATGGATATAACCCAGTTTTTTTCGGAAAATTTGCAAGCAGCGCCCCCCCTCCGGACGGATATCATGACTCGAGGAGCGGATTATACCCCGCAGGAGGGGAAAGATAAAGGGCAAGGGGCAAGCGCTTCAGATACAGACGTCAACAAACAAACGCGGGCACTTATCGATTACCTGCACGCCGATTATTACATCAGCTAAACGGCATGATGCTGCATTCGCATCGCCTCGGCGGCATTGGCCGCCTCGCAGAGAAAATAGGCACCTCCTTCGTACAGAAGATCGTTTTTCAATTGATTGCCGATCATCTCCCAGCAGGGGAAACCCCGCGGCACCAGAGCCTTGCCGTACCGGCGAGCAAGGGCTTCGGCGTGGAAGTTGCCGATGATAAGATCGTATTCGGACTGCAGTTTTTCCGCGTCCTCCAGATCTCCGACCACGACCCGTTCCGCTTCGATGCGACCAAGCTGCGGCGAATCGACGCTTGACAGAACGAGGCCGATACGCGCCCCGGCCTCGGTCAGGGACTGACAGGCACCGGCCAGAAAATCAGGTTCTCCAGTGACCATGATCCGGGTCTGCCCCAGGGCAAAATGGCTGTCGAGCATGACGTCCTGCAGACGCTTGCGCCAGCGTACCACCGTTGGTGACGGCTGTTGCAATCCGGCATAATCCATCAATTTTTCCACCAGGTTATCTGTTGCCACCAGCCCCTGCACATGATCGAGGTGCATATGCCGCATAGCGGGGTTTTTCTTCAACAGGGCCGCGGCGCTGAATTTCACTGACTCGCCGATAGAGATAACCGCCCCGGCCTCCGCCAGGGAGAAGATCTCGTCGACGGTGACACCGCCGCTGCTCAAGGCGCCCTGTTTATGGCCCAGGTGGCCATCCAGGGCGGTGGACAGATCCGGCAGAGCGACGACCTGCAGGCCGAACGATCCGATAAACTCCTTGAGTTTTTCCACCTCGATCGGCTGCATGGAAATATGCGGCAACAATACCACTTTGTCGGACCGGATCTCCGACCGGTCTTCCACCAGCTGCTCGATCATGGCTGTGACGGTTTTACCCCATCCACTCTCCAGTCCGCCTTCAAAGTCGGCAGTGTGCACATGAACGATGGGGAATTTGATCTGCTTGGCGGCGCCACGGATATCGTCCCCCTTGGTTTCGGTGATGCCGGTGGAATGCAGCCCGATGAGGCTGGGGGTGACCTTTCTGGTGATATTGTGCACCGCCTCGACGATGCTGCCATCACCGCCATCGAGCACCGCGGCAACGTCGGTGACGGCGGTGGTCTGAATAGCGATCGGCTCACAGAAATGGCGTGTAAAGAACACCTTCGTAAAAGAAGTGCAACCCATGCCACCGTGCATCAGCGGCATGCAACGGTCGACCCCGAGAAACGCGAGGGCGGCACCCATGGGCTGTGACAGGCGGATCGGGTTGATTTCCAACGGTTTTTCTCTGTGGCGGTTCAGTTCTCCCAT
>NZ_JBFWJQ010000090.1:0-10385 GCF_050253115.1 Syntrophotalea sp. | reverse complement strand
TTTACTTCAACTTCGCCGGTCCCGGCCGGCAGCCGGCATACTTTCTTTACTCGTCTAAAGAAAGTATGGAAAGAAAGGACGCAGGGTCGGCTATCGCCATTATGATAGGCTCCGGTGCCAAGGGCGCTGCCTTTTGGCACTGTCGCTGCCTGTTTGTCAGGGTTGCGCTGCGTAGGGCTTTTGGGTGATTTTGGTGCGTCGCCAGTTTTTCAGCTGGGCTGTTGCAGAAACCGGCGCTGCGAGATTGTTTTAAAACGGCGCAGCCGTTTTATCCCCCTTGTGACGCCACCCCGCGGTATTGAAGTTAAGGGTTGAGGACTGAGGACTGCAAGCTGGGGGCTGTAAGCTGAAACCTGAGGGCTGGGGCAAAAAGAAAAAACATGGGTCAGAAAAATCCGAATTTTTTTGTTGCATTGGGTTTGGCCATTTGCTATAAGTTGTCTCGCTTCAAGCCGAAGTGGTGGAATTGGTAGACACGCTAGGTTCAGGGTCTAGTGGCCGTAGGGCCGTGGGAGTTCGAGTCTCCCCTTCGGCACCAACAAATGATGAAAGCCCGCAATCGTAAACGGTTGCGGGCTTTTTGCTTATGTGCCGGCAGATTCAGCACAGCGGCGCTTCCGGGCAGCTTTCGCACAGGGACAACTCCCGGGGCGGTCGGCCATCGTCGAGTTGCTGGGCCGCATCGCGCAATGCGGTGCGCAGGCCTTCTTCGAGGGTAGGGTGGTAGAAAGGCATGGCCAGCAGGTCCGTGACGGTGAGTTTACGGTGGATGGCCAGGGCCAGCAGTTGGGCGAGATGTTCGGCGCCCGGCACGATCATTTCCGCGCCGAGCAGGCGGCCATCGAGTTTGTCCACATATACATGCAGAAGGCCGCTGTTGCGCTGTTCGGCGATAGCGCGGGACTGTTCGGTGAAATCGGCCCGCCCGATGACGATGGCGGCGGCATCGAGCTTATCGATGGTTTGTCCCACCGCCGCCACCTGGGGATCGCAGAATACGATTTTGAGGGGTGTGCGGCGCTGGAACGGGCCGATGGCGCTCGCGGTGGCATTGACGCCGGCGATGTATCCTTCATCCTGGGCTTCGTGCAGGATCGGCAGGCATCCGTTGGCATCTCCGGCGATGAATACCGGCAGGTCGGCCACCTGCATGGTGTGCGGGTTGAAGGGCGGCAGTCCGCGCTTGTCCAGCTCGATGCCGAGGTTCTCCAGTCCGAGGCCGGCGGTGTTGGGGGTTACGCCCAGCGCTGCGAGGATCGCATCGACTTCGATCTCCTTGCTGCCGTTGCGGATACGCAGGCCGTCAGCGGTGGGGGAGATGTGGGCTTCCGCGCCGGTGTAAAGCGGAAATTCCCGGCTCAGGGCGGCGAGCGCCACATCATTTACCTCCGCATCACGGATGCCGCAAATGTGCGGGTTGCGGCCAAATCCCCATACCTGGATCCCCATGCGGGCCATGGCCTGGCCCAGCTCTATACCGATCAGTCCCAGCCCGATCACCGCAAGGCGCCGTGGCAGATCCTGCTGCTCGAAAAAGCTGTCGGTGGTCAGAATGCGTTCCCGGAAGCCTTGCCATGGTTCGGGCACGGTCGGCCGCGAGCCCACCGCCAGGATGACCCGGGAACAGGCCATTTCGCTGTCGCCGACCCGCACCCGGCCGGGCCCGAGCAGGCGCGCCGATGCTTTTATCAGGCGTTCACCGGCGAGCCTGCGGGTCGCTTCGAGCATGCCGGTGGCAAAACCGTCGCGCAATTTCCGCACATGGGCCAGCACGGCGGGGATGTTGCAGGCCGGCGCTTTGCCGTCGACCAGTCCGGCTTTTGCCAGCCTGGCCGCCCCATGCAGATTGCCGGCGACCTTGATCAGCGCCTTGGAAGGCATGCATCCGACCCGCGCGCAGGTCGTGCCCAGGGGACCGTGGTCGATGAGCAGGTAGTTGTCGGTCGTTTTGCGGATCTGGCGTAGCGCCGCCAGCCCGGCGCTGCCCGCTCCGATAATGATGACGTCGACTTTTTTTGCCATGGGACCTCCTTGTCGATCGGATGTGTGCAGACCTGTGGCGGGCCCGCTTTGATACTATACCTGCTTAATTCCGGAACTCACCGGTTTGGAAAACCCCGCACGCTTTGTAAAATTGAATACAGATACAGGAGAATGCAAAGAGCGGGGGGCTCCTTATGGCGATGCAGATCTGGCAGCAGTTCGGCATTTCTCTCGGCCTCGGGCTTCTGGTCGGGTTGCAGCGGGAATGGGCGGAACCGGAAGCTGCGGGGATTCGCAGCTTTGCGCTGATCAGCGTATTGGGCACGGCCTGTGCCCATCTGGCGGAACGCTATGGGGGCTGGGTGCTGGCCGCCGGGGTGGTGGCGCTGGGCGGCGTGATGATCGCTGCCAATTTTTCGCGGGCCGGTGCCCGGGATCCCCGGCCGGGTCCAACCACCGAGGTCGCGGCGCTGGTCATGTTTGCCGTCGGCGCCCTGCTGCAGAACGGCATGGTGGCCGAATCCGTTGCCATCGGCGGTGGCGTGGCGCTGCTGCTGCACTGGAAAAAGCCCTTGCACGGTTTTGTGGAGCGTATCGGTGCGACGGATATCCGCGCCGTGTTTCGCATGGTGCTTATCGCCCTGGTGGTGCTGCCGCTGCTGCCGGACAGGTCTTTTGGTCCTTATGCGGTGCTCAATCCTTTCCGCATCTGGCTGATGGTAGTGCTGATCGTGGGCATCAGCATCGCCGGCTACCTGACCTCTCGCTATATCGGCGCAAAGCCCGGGGCGATTCTCGCCGGTGTCCTCGGCGGTTTGATCTCCAGTACCGCCGCCACCGCAAGCTATGCCCGCATGTCCAGAACCGCGCCTGCGACTTCGCCGACGGCGACCCTGGTCATCATGATTGCCTCGACCATCGTGTTCGCCCGCGTGGCCTTTGAAGTGGCGGTCGTGGCACCGGGCATTTTCTGGAAAATATTCCCCCAATTCGGGTTGATGGGAGTCTGGATGGCGCTGATCGCCACGGCGGCCTGTTACCGACAGCGCCAGAAACAGGATCGCGCCCCGGTTCCGAAAGATCCGTCGAATCTCGGTGCCGCCGTGATTTTCGGCGGGTTGTATGCGCTGGTGTTGCTGGCCGTGGCTGCCGCCAGGCAGCATCTGGGCGAGGGGGGCCTCTACCTGGTGGCGTCCCTGTCGGGGCTGACCGATATGGACGCCATCACCCTGTCCACCGCTCAGTTGATAACCGCGGGCCGACTGGGTGTCGATACCGGCTGGCGCATGATGATGATCGGCGCGCTCTCCAATATCCTGTTCAAGGCGGGAGTTGTCGCTCTCATGGGCAGCCGGCGCCTGCTCGGCAGGATTGCGGCGCTGTTCGGATTGTCTCTGGCCGGCGGCATCCTGCTGCTCTGGTTCTGGCCCTGAGCGACGCTGCCAGCGGCCGGTCAGAATCGGCTTGAAGGGTCGTCTCAAACCTCCTATACTCAGCGTCCCGCCTTTTTCCTGCCATCGGCTGCGACCGGCTCGCATCGGGATCAGGCGTTTTGGATGGAACCCCTTCGAAGGAAGATACGGCATGGTCAGCACCATTTATCTGGTTGGCGCCCGCGCCTCCGGCAAAACCACCGTCGGTCGCGCTCTGGCGCGTGAACTCGCCTTTGCCTTTGTCGATACGGATCAGTATCTGTGGGAAACGCTGCGCCTGAGCGTCGCCGAGCTGGTCGCCAGAGAGGGGTGGGAAGGTTTCCGCCGCAGGGAAACCGAAGCTCTGCAGGCGGTGACCGCGCCGGGCCGGGTCATCGCTACCGGCGGCGGCATGGTGCTGTCGACGTTCAACCGCGAGTACATGCGGCGCAACGGTACGGTTTTTTATCTGCAGGTGCCTGTTGCGATTATGGCCCGGCGTCTTGAAAGCGACCCGAACGCGGCCCAGCGTCCCAGCCTGACCGGGCGCAGCATCACGGAAGAAATCCAGGAGGTGCTGGCGTCGCGCGAAGAGCTTTACCGCGCGGCGGCGCATCATGCACTCGATGGCGCCCGGTCCGTCTCCTGTGTCGTGAAGCAGGCCCTCGACCTGCTGAAAGTCCAGGCGGGCTGACCTGCCGAATCCCTGCGAACGCCATATCTGGCCCCTGCGCCCGCTGTCGCCGCCGGATGAAAACTACTTCGAAATTTCCAACGCCCGTTTCTGGGTATAGAGCAACCTCACCATTTCATATTCAAACGGCGAACCGGTCTGGTAGTAGCGGAACGGCTGGCGGTGCCGGCGGTCGACGCTGCTGACAGAGGTAAAGGCTTGCGAAGCGGTGCTGTTGTCCACCCAGGCGACCGGTCCGATGCCGGCAAAGCCGGCCGCGTCACCGGCGATGCCGAAGCTGTCGCGCAGGTTGGACGGCCCCAGAAGCGGCAAGACCAGATAGGGGCCGTTGCCGATACCGTAAAATCCCAGCGTCTGTCCGAAGTCCTCGGTCCGGCGCTGCAGGCCCCACCCGGTAGCCGGATCCCAGAGGCCGCCGATGCCGATGGTGCTGTTGATGATCAGCCGCGACAGGGTGATGCCCGCGCCTTTCCATTTGAGCTGCAAGAGATTGTTGAGCAGGTTGTTGAACTCGAAAACATTGTCGACAAAGCCGGAAATGCGGTCTTCCAGATAGTCCGGCAGCAGGAAATCATAGGTACGCACCACCGGCAGGAACAGGTATCTGTCGAAATAGTGGTTGAACCGATACACCCCCCGGTTGAACCCTTCCAGCGGATCGTAGACTTCCAGCGGATGCTGCCTGTCATCCACCAGCGCGTCATAGCTGCGCAGCGGCGGACGGCTCTGTTCCGTGGTGCGGGGCAGGGTGCTGCAACCGCCCAGATGGATTGACAGAAGCAGGAAAAATAGCAGACTTGTCGCTGTTTTGCGTGCCATGATTCAGTCCTTGCCTTGGTTGAAAAAGTCGGTCATGTAGTTGACCACTTCGGGATGCGCCAGGTTGCCGCAGTGTCCTCCCAGGGGGAAGATTCTGGCGCGCCGGCCGAAAGTTTCCCGCAGCCAGTCGATATCCCCCGCATCCAGAATGATGTCGTCACGGTTGTGCATGACGCCGATTTTTTCCGTGGCCCGAAGATACCCGCCGATATGGTGCAGGCTGAGCCTGGCGATCAGCTGCGCCTCGGTGAGGCCGGGGTGCCTGCGGCGCAGGCGCGGATACAGGTATTCATGAAAGTAGTCGGTAAAGCCGGTTCGGCAGGCAACCATGGCATAGGGTGTCAGGCTGGTGGTCGGGGTGATTTCCGCATGGGTAGGGGTGATGTAACCGCCGCCGTTCATGATGTCGGCGGAGAAGATCATGTTGGATGACGACATGCGGAAGGAAAGCCCGATGATGGCGCGCAGAAAAGGATCGCGATGCGGGTAGCGCTCATGCACCCGGTGGATGTAATCTCCGGAAAACTCGAAATAGCCCAACTCCTGATAGATGTCCGACAGATTCAGCATCACCTCGTCCAGCCAGGTCTGGAAATTGTTGAGTCCGCCGGGGATGTTGTCGTCCAGCAACCGGTCGAGGATGGTGACGGAACGGTAGAGGCTGACCGGCGGGTTGATGAGCAGCACCTTGCGAAAACCGAAGCGCTGCCGATCTTCATCCAGTCGGGAAACGAAGGCCGCCTGGATACCGCCCAGGCTGTAGCCGGTAAGGTAGTAGTCGCTTACGGCGATGTGGCGGCCGATCGCTTGCCGGGCGCGCTCCATGACCCGGTAGAGGTCGCGGGCATCATCTTCGAGGTTGCCGGGAGCCATGCTTTCCGAAGCGTTGATGACAAAATCCATATGCGTCGGCGAGGACAGGGAAAGCACATGGAATCCTGCCTGATAAAACACCTTTTGTAAATCGAGCATTTTGGGGGCGTCGTAGCGGGCGCCGGTGCCGGCGATGATAAAAATAAGGGGCGCCTCATGCCGCTGGCGGATCAGGGAGCAGGGCAGGCCGTCCTGATACCAGAAAATTTCGGGGATCCGCCGGTCGGGAAAGATGCGCAGGTTGATGGTGCTGGTCGGCAGAGCGGCGGGCAGTTTTGCGCGGTACTCGCTCGGGGTTTCGATGACCGTGGCGGCGTAGGGGTCGGTAATCGGGTAGTCGAAGGCGCTGGCGCTGCGGTACGCGCCTTTCGCGCCCATCAGAACCATGAGCATGATCGAAATAAGACGGAGAATTGTCATGGCCTCCTCTGGAAACAGGCTGGTGTCTCTGCTCCGGAATTATGCGGCAAACCGGACAAGGACGCAATGATGAATGTTTTTAAACCTTTCCGACATCTGTTGGCGAGGGTCGGCGGGTGCATTTCATCGCGGTGATGCACCGGTTGTTTCGACGAATAAAAAAATGTTTGGAAGAGATTGCATTAGGAAGAGTTTTTTGTAATATAGTTGTTGTCCCTTTGGAACCGCCGGGGGACATCCAATTCGATGCTACGCATCTGTCAGGGGGTCGCCATGTCAAAAGAGGGTTTTGCCTTGCAACGACACCAGGAATACGCTCAGAGTCTCAGGGAAATGTACTTCAGGCTCGGACAGATGGCGGGCGAATTGACCCCCGTCTACGGCAAACCCTCGGCCTATTATGCCAGAAAAGCCCAGGATGCCATAGAGCGCCTGGGAGACATGCTGGGCGAGGCCCTGTACGCCGAGCATCCCGAACTCGAGAACGATGAAACGGGGCTCCTGTATACCCGTCCCTGACCCTGTCCGCAGCCTTTCTCCGGGCCTCTTTCCAAGTCCTGTCTCTTGACCTTTGCCTTTGGCTGAAGCATATTGGGGCATCCGACACGTCCCGGCGGCGTCGTTTTGTGCGTTGCCCGCCCGTCAACTTTCAAGCCAAGGATATGCCTGATGCCAGACTTTTCCGCTATCGACTATCAGACCTTCAAGATCAACGGTGTCTACCGCCAGGGCGGGGACGGCGCCCTGATGGTGCGGGCCAAGCTTCCCGGCGGGTTGTTTTCCGCGCCGCAGGCCGAAGCGCTCTGCTCCGTGGCGGAGGGTTTTGGCGGCGGCAAGCTGCATCTGACCTGTCGGGGCAATATCGAGGTTCACGGCTTGCGCGGCGAGCAGTTGCCGACGGTGCAGCGGCGCTACCAGGCGGTGGGACTGACCACCCGGGGCGCCTGCGGCGGGGCGGTGCGCGGCGTTGCCTGCGCGCTGGACGGTGGGGAGAACTCTGCGCGCATCCAGCTGCTGGTCAGGCGGCTGCACGCACATTTCACCGGCAATCCGCATTTCGAGGGATTGCCCAAAAAGTTCAAGCTGGCCGTGGAGAACGGCTATTGCGGCGCCCGGCATTTGTGCCAGGACCTGGCCATGGTGTATCTGGGCCGCGATGCGGGGAGGGATCTGTGTGACGTCTGGGTGGCCGGCGGCCTGGGACGGCAGCCCCGGGAAGGTTTTCTGCTGGCGGGGAGGGTTCCCTTCGAGCGCCTGATTCCGCTTGTGGAGGGCGTGATCCGGGTATACATGCAGCATGCTCCGGCAGGTAAACGGCTCAAGCACCTGCTGGCCGATATCGGCGAAGCCGAATTTCGCGCTTTGCTGGCCCGTGAAACAGCCGGCATGACGCCTTGCCCCGTCGCCAGCCCATTTGACGACGCCCTTGGCGAACTGGCGTGCCCCGGCACCCGCGGCTGGATCGCGGTACCGGTGCCGGCGGGGCGGCTCGCGGCCGCCGATCTGCGCCGGATCGCCACTATCGCCGCCACAAGCGGGGACGGCTGGCTGGCCGTCAGCCGTGACCAGGATGTGCTGGTTTCGGTGGCGGCGGACAGCGACGGCGCGGCGCTGCGGGAGGCACTGCAAAACGCCGGACTGCTGCGGCCTGGCACGGGGTTGCGCTGCCGCGTCTGTCCCGGCAGTGCGGTCTGCCCCAAAGGGCTGGTGCCGACCCGCGAGCTGGCAGCGCAGCTGAACGAATGTTTCCCGGATTCCGGGCGCGATCTGGAATGGGCGGTGTGCGGTTGTTCCAACAGCTGTTCGGGGCCGCAGCTGGCCGATATCGGCATCGTCGGGGCGCGCAAGGCGACCGGCGGCAGGCCGGCCCTGTTCGATCTGTACCGGCGTACCGGCGAAGGCTTCGGCACGGCGGTCGCGACAAGGCTTACCCTGGAGGAACTGTTGACGGCGGTCGGGCAGCTGCTGCACCCCGTGACGAAGGAGTGCTGCCAGCAGGTCGAATCCTGATTTTATCGCGGAGATTGGCTATTCCCACAGGCGGATCAAATCGTTAGATGTTCTTATTCCGGAACCATGCCATAGCGTAACCAGCCCTAAACAGTTGTCGTCAATATGGTACACCAGGCAGTATTTTGCAGGGCCAGAAGAAAAATAAAGTTCTCTCAATACGACTTTTTCCCCCAAAATGATATATGGGGCAAGAGAGCCGACCTCATTGTTCTCAAAAATTCTTTTTTCAGCCTGCCCGACGTCTTTAAGGAATACGCCTGCTATCTCTGGTCTATAACGGTCGGCAAGGTTTCTGGCGTATTCGCGAACCTTCCCTTTGTACTCGAGTGAGCGCTTAAGAGGGCGTGGGCTCATTATTGATATCTTTCATGATTTCATCAAAAAAGTCATCCTCCTCGGTCACAATTTCGCCCAGACCTGATTTAAGCTCAACCCATCCCCTCTCAACAGACTTAATGAAATTCATTTGATCCAAAAACTCTTTGGCGTATTTGCGAAAGGAATATCGCAGGATTTCCTGCTCGGAGCGCCCTTGCGCCTCGGCCATAAACTTAAGAGTTGCTTCGTCAGAGTTGTCGAGTCTCAGATTAATTTGCTTCTCCATCGCCATAGTTAAACCTCCGGATATTGATGCTATCAATATATATCGTTATGTGGCAAAACGCCAATACCCAATGGAGGCCTTCAGGCAGCATGTCACCCCGGCTTTTCAGGTCAGGAATCAAGTAGCCGCGCCAGTTGCTCCGGGGTGTTGGCCGGGGGCAGGCAGGTGCGGCCGCGGCACAGGTAGGCGGTGGCCTTGCCGTCGAGCATGAACTTGTCCCTGGCCATGGGGGTGGTTTCGGACAGGGCAGCGTCATCGGGACGCTGCCACAGGATCATCAGCCGGGGACGGAATCCGCGGCGCGCTTCTTTGAGCATGGCGAGACCGTCCGGATCGTCGGCGGGGGCCGCGATTACCAGGATTTCCCGCTCCGACAGCGCCACATCCAGCGCCATCAGCAACTGACTGCAGCCGGTCGGTGTCTCCTTCCATGCCCGGGAAGAGGCTAGCAGGAGCTGTTCGGCCTGTTCTTCGAGGGCCGCGTCGCCGGTCATGGCGCCGAGGCGCAGAAGCGCCATGGCGGCCATGGCATTGCCGGAAGGCATGGCGCCATCGTGCAGGGTGCGTTTGCGCACCAGCACCTGCTCCGCATCGCTGCCGGTGTCATGGAAAAGTCCTTCCGCGCTGCCGAACAGTTGCCGCATGTCGCCGGCAAGGCGCAGCGCCTCGGCCAGATAGCGGGTCTGGAATCCGGCCTGGTAGAGTTCGATCAGGCCCAGGATCAGCGCCGCGTAATCCTCCAGGAAAGCCGGAATACCAGCCTGTCCCCTGCGCCACCGCCGCAGCAGGCGTCCCTGTGTGTCGCGCATGTTTTCCAGAATGAAATCGGCCGCTTTCCCTGCCGCCCTCAGATATTCGGGATGCCCCAGCAAGGCGGTGGTACGGGCCATCGCGGCGATGGTCAGGCCGTTCCACGAGGTCAGCAGCTTGTCGTCGCGGTGCGGCCGGACGCGCTGGCCGCGGGCTTCGAGCAGCTTGCGCCGCCCATCCTCCAGGACCGGGGCAAGTTCCTCCACGCTGACGCCGAACCACTGCGCCCAGGCTTTCAGGTCCATTTCGAGGCGGGGGATGTTGCTCCCCTCGAAGTTTCCTTCTTCGGATATTTCATAGCAGTTGCAGAAAATGGTGGCCTGCTCGTGCCCCAGAACCTCCTCCACCTGGGCGGTGGTCCAGAGGTAGTAGGTTCCCTCGGCGCCCTCGCTGTCGGCGTCCTCGCCAGAGCAGAAACCGCCCTCGGGCAGCGCCAGGTCGCGCAGCACATAGGTCATGGTCTGGTCGGCAAGGGTGGCGAAGAAGGGATCCGCCGTGCTCTGGAAAGCGTCCAGCGCCGCCAGGGTCAGCAGCGCCTGATCGTAGAGCATCTTTTCGAAGTGGGGCACCCGCCAGTAGGCATCGACGCTGTAGCGGTGCAGTCCGAAACCGATATGGTCGTAGATACCGCCGAGGCGGATGCGCTGCAGCGTGTTGACAGCCATGGCGGTGGCGTCTTCCAGTTCGAATCGCGCGGCAATGTGGCACAGCAGGGAGAGATTCTGGGGCATGGGAAATTTCGGCGCTTTGCCGAATC
>NZ_JBFWJQ010000089.1:0-10460 GCF_050253115.1 Syntrophotalea sp. | reverse complement strand
ATTATCGAGCAGACGGTTCCTGCCGAGGCGCGCGATTTCAATCTGGAAATATTTCATGGCAAGGGCTGTCGGGTTGCCACTGTGCTGGATGCGGCCCGCACCCTGCCTGTTTTCAGCCCCCGTCGCCTGGTTATTGTCCGCGATCTGCATGCCTTGCCGGCCGATGAACTCGACCGGTTTGTCGATTATCTCAAGGATTCCGTGCCGGAAACCGTTCTGGTTTGCACTGCGGAAAAAATCGACGGACGCCGCAAATTTTATCAGGTTTTCAAAAAAAGCGGTGAACTGGTCGAGTTCAAAAAGCTTTATGAAAACCAGATACCTGCATTCGTTACCGCGCAGGCGCGGGATGCCGGTTACGGTTTCACCGAGGAAGGCCTGGCCCTTTTCTGCACCAGGGTTGGAGTCAGCCTTCAGGAAATTCATGGTGAAATCGGCAAATTGCGCAATTATCTCGGCGTTCGCAACGTGGCGGAAGCGGCCGACGTCATGGCCGTGGTGTCCGATAGCAGGGTCGGCAGTGTTTTTGATCTGGGCGATGCCTTGGGGAAAGGGGACTGCGCTACCGCCTTGAGCCTGCTGCATCGGTTATTGGCCGATGGCGTCGCGCCGCTGCTGATTCTGAATATGATTACCCGTCATTTTCGTCAGTTGTGGAAGGCCCATGAGTTGCT
The DNA here is from genome assembly GCF_050253115.1 of Syntrophotalea sp. Lineage (NCBI taxonomy): Bacteria > Pseudomonadati > Thermodesulfobacteriota > Desulfuromonadia > Desulfuromonadales > Syntrophotaleaceae > Syntrophotalea > Syntrophotalea sp. The sequence goes on along the minus strand of NZ_JBFWJQ010000089.1, from coordinate 9,786 downwards.
GCTGCAACGTGTGCAGGAAAAGGAGATCGCCCGGCGCATTGGTATCAACCCCTATTTTCTCAACGCGCTGCTGGCTCAGGCGCGGCGCATCCCCGGGGATGCATTCCGGGGTGTTTTTGAAGCACTTCTGGAAACCGATCTTGCTCTTAAATCCTCCGGGTCTTCCGATGCCGCCGTGCTTGAGATACTGGTATTCAGATTAACGCCGGAGGGTGTTTCCCGGCAGGGTTCGTCATGACCGGTTTCGCCAGGGTTGTGACGACACCGGTATCCAGAAATGAAAAAGGGGCCATAATGGCCCCTTTTTCCTGTGCTTTTCCGGGATATGTTTTCAGCCCAGGGTGTTAATCAGTTTGGCCAAACGCGAGATCTTGCGGCTGGCGGTTGCTTTGTGAATGACGCCCTTGGTGGCTGCCTTGTCGATAAAGGGTACGGCGCGCTCCAGGGCGGCCTTTGCTTCATCCTGGTTACCGGCGGCGACCGCAGCCCGAACCTGTTTGACAAAAGTGCGCATGCTGCTGCGAATATGCGTATTGCGGGCGTTGCGTACCGCGGCCTGACGGTTTCTTTTCAGAGCGGATTTGTGGTTAGCCAAGGTGTTCCTCCGTTTCGGGATTCGATGGATAGTGGTTTGGGGTCGATAGCGTATCAAGTGCCTGTTGAACAGTCGCGGATGCTGCTCTGTTCTGTCTAAGCGGCGATACGCAAGGTCTTATAGCACCGGGCGACTCAATAGTCAAGTTAATGCAGTATAACATAAACAAAAAAAGTAGTTCATTTTCAGAGTATTACGCTGTCATTGAGCAGGATTAACGTAAAATAATCCCATTTGGTGCGTCGGCGGATCATCGGGGTGGGCAGATTTATATGAGGGAGAAAACGGAAATAGCCAGAGCGACCGGCATCATGGGGATTGCTACAGCCCTCAGCCGGGTCTTCGGGTTGGTGCGCGATGTGGTGGTGGCCCGATTGTTTGGCGCCGGTTTTGGCGCCGACGCTTTTTTTATGGCCTTCACCATCCCCAATCTGTTGCGGCGATTTTTTGCGGAAGGTTCCCTGACCGCAGCCTTCGTTCCGACCTTTTCCCGGGTCCATCATGAGCAGGGGGCCGATGAGGGACGCAGGGTCGCCAATATCTGTCTGACCCTGTTGCTGCTGGTCATGACGGGTGTTACGCTGTGCGGTCTGCTGGCTTCTCCCTGGATCGTCCGTCTGATCGGATACGGATTCAGCGAGATTCCCGGCAAGCTGGAACTTACCAATTTTCTCAACCGGCTGATGTTTCCCTATATTTTCTTTGTCAGCCTGTTGGCTTTGATTACCGGTGTTCTCAATGTGCTGGGGCATTATTTCTGGCCGGCGGTATCGCCGGTACTGCTGAATCTTGCGATGATTGCATCGGCGGTGCTGCTGGCCGGTTCCTTCGATGCTCCTGTAACGGCGCTTGCCATCGGGGTGTTGATTGGCGGCTTTCTGCAGCTGGTCATACAGTTTCCCGTTGCCAGGCGTTACGGGTTGCGGTTTCGCCCTGATTTCCATTTCCGCCATCCGGCCGTGCGACGTGTGGTTCGTTTGATGCTGCCGGGTCTGGCCGGGGTGGCCATTTATCAGATCAATATCGTTGTGACAAGGCTGTTGGCTTCGTTTCTTGCCGAGGGCAGTGTCTCCTACCTTTACTTTGGCCAGCGGCTGTTCGAGTTCCCCCAGGGTATCTTCGTGGTCTCCCTGGCCCAGGCGGTTCTGCCCGCCATGAGCCGTCAGGTTGCCATCGGGGATCAGTCCGGTTTCAAGGAGTCGCTGCGTTACGCGCTGGTGCTTATCTGTCTGGTGACCCTGCCTGCCGCAGCCGGCCTGGTGCTTTGTTCGGTGCCAGTTTACAGTCTGTTTTTCATGCGTGGCGCCTTTTCCTACAATGATGTCCTGCAGTCGGCTCTGGTTCTGGCCGCCTATGCCCCCGGTCTGCTGTTCGCGGGGGTGAGCAGGGTAGTGGTGCCGAGTTTCTATGCCATGCATGATACACGCACTCCGGTGTGGGTTTCGTTCTATACCCTGCTGGTCAATGCGGCCCTTGGTCTTTTGCTGATGCGGTTTTATCAGCATGTAGGGCTTGCGTTGGCACTGACCTTGTCCAGCGTATTCAATTGTTTTGTTCTGTTGTTTCTGCTGCGGCGAAAATTGGGCCCCCTCGGGTTGAAACATGTGCTGCGGTCCATGCTGCGCATCGTGCCGGGGACTTTGCTGATGGCAGTTTTCGCCTATGCGGTGCTGTATAACGGGCAATGGCAGGTGCCCGGCTCCTTCTGGCCCAAACTTTTGCGCCTCGGAACGGCCGTGATTGGCGGTTCCGGGATCTTTTATGCCGTATGTCTCTTCATGCGGGTGCCGGAAGTATCTCAGCTCGCCGGCTTTATCCGCCGCAAGACACGCTGGAAGCGCGAGGTCCGGAAAGGTTGAAGCCTCCGGGTCCGATAGCGGTGCAACGGTTTGTTCTTTATCCGAATTTTTTTTGCTGCTATGATGCGAAAAATATTGACATGGGTGCCCGCGTTTTGATATTACTGTGCCCCGTCGCTGATTTGTAGGCACGTAGCTCAGTGGGAGAGCACTACCTTGACACGGTAGGGGTCGGCGGTTCAATCCCGCCCGTGCCTACCATACTCTACAAACACCGCGCGCAACGAGGCATCTTCGGATGCCTCTTTTTGTTCGCGGAGAAAGTGAGCGGTCATGATTGAGGTCGAATTGCCGGACGGTTCCAAGAAAGAATTCCCTGAAATGACCACGGCCGGCAAGGTGGCGACCGAGATCGGTGCCGGGCTTGCCCGCAAGGCGGTGGCGGCCCGTTTCAATGACCGCATGGTTGATCTGGCCACGCCGATCAACGAAAGCGGCCGGCTGGAAATTATCACCCTTGATTCGCCTCAGGGGCTCGAAATCTACCGGCATACAACCGCTCACCTGATGGCTCACGCAGTCAAGGATATTTACGGGGACAAGGTTCAGGTCACCATCGGCCCGGCCATTGAAAACGGCTTTTATTACGATTTCTACTGCAAGGAACATACATTTTCGCCCGAGGATTTCGAAAACATCGAAACCCGGATGCAGGAGTTGGCCCGGGCCGACCTTCCCATCCAGCGCGAAGAGATGACCCGGGACAGTGCCATTGCCCTGTTTCGGGAGATGGGGGAGCATTACAAGGTTGAACTGATCGAGGATCTGGATGCTCCGACGGTTTCCCTGTACCGCCAGGGTGATTTCATCGACCTCTGTCGTGGCCCCCACTTGCCCTCGACCGGTTTTGTCAAAGCCTTCAAACTGACCAGCGTGGCTGGCGCCTACTGGCGCGGCAGTGAAAAAAATGCCATGTTGCAGCGCATCTATGCCACGGCATTTCCCGATAAAAAAGAGCTTCGCACCTATCTGGCCAAGCTGGAAGAAGCGCGAAAGCGAGACCATCGGCGCATAGGACGTGAGCTTGACCTGTTTTCCTTCAGTGAGGAAGCCGGCGCAGGACTGGTGATCTGGCATCCCAAAGGAGCCTTGCTGCGCACTCTGCTGGAAGACTTCGAGCGTCGCGAGCATTTGCGTCGCGGTTACGATATCGTCATGGGGCCGCAGATTCTGCGCACGGATTTGTGGAAGACTTCCGGTCATTTCGACAACTACCGGGAAAACATGTATTTCACCGAGGTGGACGGGCAGGGCTATGGCCTGAAGCCGATGAACTGCCTGGCCCACATGATTATTTACAAGTCGCGGCAGCGTTCCTACCGTGATCTGCCGCTGCGCTATTTTGAGCTGGGCACGGTGCATCGCCATGAAAAATCGGGTGTGCTGCACGGGTTGCTGCGCGTGCGCGGTTTTACCCAGGACGATGCCCACATACTCTGTACCCCTGAACAGCTCGATGCTGAAATCAAAGCGGTTCTGGAGTTTGTGCGCGACGTGATGGCGATTTTCGGTTTCGAGTACGAACTTGAAATTTCCACCCGTCCCGAAAAGTCGATCGGCAGTGACGAGGACTGGGAGCGTGCCACCAACGCTTTGATGAATGCCTTGAAGGATTTGCAGCTTCCGCATGACATCAATGAAGGGGACGGCGCATTTTACGGCCCCAAGATCGACGTCAAACTCAAGGACGCCCTTGACAGAAGATGGCAGTGTGCTACAATCCAGTGCGATTTTACCCTGCCTGAGCGTTTCGATCTCACTTATGTCGGCAAGGATGGTGAGAAGCATCGGCCAGTCATGCTGCATCGGGTTATCCTCGGTGCCATCGAACGGTTTATCGGCGTCCTTATCGAACATTATGCCGGTAGCTTCCCATTGTGGCTTTCCCCGGTTCAGGCCACGGTGATCAATGTAACCGATCATCAGGCCGACTATGCCGAGAGAGTCACCAGGGCTTTGCGTGACGCCGGCGTGCGTGTGCAGTGCGACCTGCGGAACGAAAAGCTTGGCTTCAAGATCAGAGAGGCCCAGGTGGAAAAGATCCCCTATATGCTGGTTGTGGGAGACAAGGAGATGGCGGATGGTACCGTGGCTCCGCGCTTCCGCACCGGTAAAAACCTGGAACCCATGAGTCCTGAAGACTTTGCACGGTTTGTTCAGGAAGAGTGCGATCAGTATCGTTAGGAGGTGCTACCATAGCTAAGGAAGAAGCGCGCGTTAATCGCGCCATTCGAGCGAAGGAAGTCCGTGTCGTCGATGATGAAGGTGAGATGCTTGGGGTCATGAGCGTCAACGAGGCGTTGCTGGCCGCCGAAGGGCGAGGTCTCGATCTTGTCGAGGTTTCCCCCAACGCGACGCCGCCTGTTTGCCGCATTATGGATTACGGCAAATACAAGTATCAGGCGAGCAAGCGGGCTGCGGAAACCAAAAAGAAATCCGCGCGTGTCGACATCAAGGAAGTCAAGATGCGGCCCAAGACGGAGGAGCACGATTTCCAGGTCAAGCTCAGGAACGCTGTGCGTTTTCTCGAGGACGGCAACAAGGTTAAAGTGACCGTCATGTTCCGTGGCCGCGAAGTCACCCATCCTGAATTCGGCATGGATCTGATGAAGCGTGTTGCCGAGGAGATCGGTGAAGCCGGACAGGTAGAGATGACGCCGCGCATGGCGGGACGTTTCATGACTATGGTAATCGCACCGAAGAAAAAATAGCCAAACAGGCCGGTCGTTGCAGCGCCGGATGATCCTGTGGTCCCGTTCACGGCCCTGTCGCGTCATATTGCCGTGCGGGGGTGCAGCATGACATTAAGGAGAACCTTTCCATGCCTAAAATCAAGACCAATCGTGGTGCCGCAAAGCGTTTTCGCAAGACCGGCAGCGGTAAAATCCGTCGGAACAAGGCTTTTACCAGCCACATCCTGACCAAGAAGTCGACCAAGCGCAAGCGTGTTCTGCGCCAGGGTACGCTTGTCGCCAAGACCGACGAAAAGAATATCAGCCGTCTCATTCCCTATCTGTAGCACGGGGTTGGCGGGGGTCATGTTTAAGACCGTGAACTGAGGGGAAATGTCTCCCCCTTCAGATCCGGCAGCGGAATTTTCCGCTCATTACCATCACAAGGAGTAGTTACATGCCCAGAGTTAAACGTGGATTCAAAGCGAGACGTCGTCGTAACAAGATTCTGAAGCTCGCCAAAGGTTATCGCGGCGCCCGGAGCAAATTGTTTCGCAGTGCCACCGAGGCCGTTGATCGTGCGCTGAATTACGCTTTTCGCGACCGCCGCGTCAAAAAGCGTGATTTTCGCGCCCTGTGGATTGCCCGCATCAACGCTGCGGCCCGTGAAAACGGCCTTTCCTACAGCCGCATGGTGTTCGGTCTGAAGAAGGCCGAGATCGCATTGGACCGCAAGGTCCTGGCGGAACTCGCTGTGGCGGATCCGGCCGGTTTTAGCGCCATCGCCGACAAAGCCAAAGCCCAGCTTCAGTAAATTGACAAAGATGAGAAAAAAGAGATGGGGCCGGGCCTCATCTCTTTTTTTTTGCGAGGCGGATTGCTGATGCATTCCGCCTTTGGGGTTTTCTACGAACGGACGGAACGGGATATGAGAGAAAAACTTGTTGCCATGCTTGATCACGGACGCCAGGCGTTTGAGTCTGCCAACTCCGCAGCCGCCTTGCAGGAAATCCGGGTTCGTTTTCTTGGAAAAAAGGGCGAGTTGACCTCTATTATGAAAGGCATGGGACAGCTCAGCGCCGAGCAGAGGCCTGTGATCGGTGCGCTCGCCAACGACGTTAAAGTTACGCTGGAAAAACTTTTCGAAGAACGATCCCGACTGGTCGGCGAGCTTGAACTTCAAAAGCGCCTTGCGGAAGAACGCATCGACGTTACCCTGCCGGGGCGCCGATCCATGGGTGGCAGCAAACATCCCGTAACCCTGGTTATCGAGGAAATCGCCGCGATTTTCTCGGCCATGGGGTTTGCCGTAGCGGAAGGTCCCGAAGTTGAACAGGATTTTTATAATTTTGAAGCCCTGAATATGCCCAAGGATCATCCGGCGCGGGATATGCAGGACACTTTTTATATCAACGACGACGTTGTGCTGCGCACGCATACGTCGCCTGTGCAGATCCGCACCATGCTAAAACATGCCCCGCCGGTAAGGGTTATCGCTCCGGGAACCGTATATCGCCGTGATTCCGATCTCACGCATACGCCGATGTTTCATCAGGTTGAAGGCTTTCTTGTCGATCGGAACATTTCCTTCGGCGATCTGAAGGGCGTGCTTACCGCATTTTTATCGCAGATTTTCGGCAAAGGGCTGCAAGTGCGTTTTCGGCCGTCTTTTTTTCCATTCACGGAGCCGAGTGCCGAAGTCGACATTCAGTGCGTAATGTGTAAAGGGCAGGGGTGTCGCGTCTGCAAGGGATCGGGATGGCTTGAAATCCTTGGCAGCGGCATGATCGATCCCGAAGTGTTCAAGGCCGTGGGGTACGATCCTGCCATTTATAGCGGGTTCGCTTTCGGCATGGGGGTAGAGCGGATTGCCATGCTCAAGTACGGGGTCAATGACCTGCGCCTGTTTTTCGAAAACGATGTCCGCTTTCTTCGCCAGTTTTAAGGCCTGCCGCGCCTAATTTTTTTCTAAAAGGATCGCCGTTATGATCGTTACCTATAATTGGCTGAAAGAATATGTCGACTTCGCGTTGGAGCCCGAGGAGCTGGCGCACCGGCTTACCATGGCCGGTCTTGAAGTGGATAGCATGGAACGCATCGGCTACGGGATGGATAGTGTCGTAACCGCTCGCCTGCTGACCGTCGACAGGCATCCCGACGCGGACAAGCTGACCGTTTGTCAGGTGGATTATGGCCGTGAAACGGTGCAGGTCGTGTGCGGTGCGCGCAACCATAAGGCTGGCGATCTGGTTGCCCTGGCCACGGTCGGTACCGTATTGCCCGGGAATTTCAAAATCAAAAAATCCAAAATTCGTGGCATCGAATCCTGCGGCATGCTCTGCTCGGAAAAAGAGCTGGGTCTTGCCGAAGCATCGGATGGGATCATGATCCTTTCCGATAGCTGTGCTCTCGGTCAACCTGTTTTCGATGCTCTTGGGCTTAAAGACGTCCGCTACGAGTTGGGACTGACGCCCAACCGTCCGGATTGTCTCAGCGTATTGGGGGTGGCTCGGGAGGTTGCCGCCATGACAGGGCGCCCGTTGAATATTGCCCAGCCCGCTTTGGCGGAAGGCGGAGATGAGGCAGCGGCCTGCACTTCGGTCACGATTGAGGACCCCGATGCCTGCCCTCGCTATGCGGCCCGCTTGATTCGCGGAGTCAAAATCGGGCCTTCGCCCAGCTGGCTGGTCCGTAAACTGGAATCGGTGGGACAGCGTTCCATCAACAATGTTGTCGATGTTACCAATCTTGTCCTCATGGAGTTGGGACATCCGCTGCACGCCTTCGATTTTCAACGACTTCGCGAAGGGCGGATCGTGGTCAAAAAGGCTGCCGAGGGGGAATCGTTCCGCACGCTCGATGGTGCTGCCCGGCAGTTGTCTGGCAACGATCTGGTCATAGGCGACGGGCAGGGTCCCGTAGCCCTCGCCGGGGTGATGGGCGGCGAGAATTCCGAAGTTGTTCCGGAGACCGCCGATATCCTGCTTGAGAGCGCTTATTTCAATCCCGTGACGATTCGTCGCACCAGCAAGCGGCTTGGATTGCGCACCGAGGCCTCTCACCGTTTCGAGCGCGGCTGCGATATCGCCATGGTCCCGGTGGCTCTGAACCGGGCGGCGGCCCTTATTGCTCAGGTTGCCGGCGGCCAGGTTAGCCGTGGCATGATCGATATGTATCCGCGTCCCCTGACCCAGCGCAAGATCGTCGTTTCGGTGCGTCGCGCCAATGAAATTCTCGGGCTCGATCTGAAACTCGAAGACATTCACGGGCATCTGTGTTCCATCGGGCTGGAAGCGCACCCGGCCGAAGAGCGGCACAGCGAGTCCCTGGTAGTGACCATACCTTTTTTCCGGCCGGATCTCGAAAGGGAAATCGACCTTATCGAGGAAGTGGCAAGACTCAACGGTTATGACCGCATTCCCGTAACCATGCCGGCTGGCCGTATGGTCTGTCATATGCCGGCTGGCCACCACAAGGGAGTGTCGCGTCTGCGCGATGCAATGGTTGCCGCCGGATTCAGGGAACTCGTCAATTATTCCTTTGTTTCCCCCGAGTCGTGGGACCGCATCGGTCTGGCTGCCGGGGATCCGCGCCGTGAGGCGGTCCGCATCCTCAACCCTCTGACCGAAGAACAGTCCGTGCTGCGCACCAGCCTGGTTCCGAGTTTGCTGGAAACGGTTGCCCGCAATCTCTCCTATCAGAATCAGGACCTGAGCTTGTTTGAATTGCGGCCGGTTTTCCTGCCGGCAGCCAATGAAACGCTTCCGGCCGAGAAATGGCGCCTTTGCGCTGTTGTTTGCGGTCGTCGGGAACCGGAAGGCTGGGCGCAAAACAATCAGAAAGTGGACTTCTACGATCTTAAGGGGGTGGCGGAACAAATTCTCGAGATGTTCAATGTCGGCCCGGTAAGCTGGGACGCGGAGACTGTCGAGAGCTACCTGCACCCCGGAAAAGCCTGCTGCTTGCGGAAAAACGGTGACGTATTCGGTTCTGTTGGCGAAGTCCATCCAAAGGTTCTGGCTGCCTTTGAAATCGATCAGCCGGTGTTCCTGCTCGATCTTGATTTCGAACAAATGCTTGCCGCGAAGAGCCGTGGAAGTGTCTTCAGTGCATTGTCACGTTTTCCGCAGGTTGCCAGGGACAGTGCCTTTCTGGTTGATGAAAATCTGTTGTTCCGGGATGTCCAGGAAGTGCTGGACAAGGCCTGTGGGCCTCTGGTGGAGGAGTGTGTGCTGTTCGACCTATATCGCGGCAAGGGCGTGCCGGACGGCAAGAAAAGTCTCGCTGTCAGGGTCCGATATCGCAGTATCGATCGCACCTTGACGGATGAGGACATTCAGAAAGCCCATGACAGGATTGTCAGGGCGCTTGTGGATCGGCTGGGTGCCGAACTCCGCTAGTTTCCATCCGGAAGCGGCCCTTTTCCGCTGTGGCGGCGTCAATCCGCAGGTTTGCTTGTGCGGCGTACCGATGTACGCCTCCGCGCAAACCTTTGATTTCCTTGCCACAACGAAAAATTGCTCGCTTCCCATATGGAAACGGCGCTGTGTTCATTTGCGCTTCCGGATAAACACCCGCTGGTTTCCATCCGGAGGCGGCCCTTTTCCGCTGTGGCGGCGTCAACCCGCAGGCTTGCTTGTGCGGCGTACCGATGTACGCC
>NZ_JBFWJQ010000088.1:0-10745 GCF_050253115.1 Syntrophotalea sp. | reverse complement strand
GAATTACGAAGGGATTACGACCATGACAACTCCTTTTCATGAATTATCCGGAGGGTTAATGCCCAGGAACGAAGAGACCTGAATTACGAAGGGATTACGACTAGATAACACAACAAGGTTGCTCATCCATCTTGTTCACAGAACGAAGAGACCTGAATTACGAAGGGATTACGACCCTTTGTCGCCGTCTACATAACAGGCCCAGGCTGTACCAGAACGAAGAGACCTGAATTACGAAGGGATTACGACAACGACAACCACGCCGCCGCCGTTCACCTCGATAACCGTTGTCGAACGAAGAGACCTGAATTACGAAGGGATTACGACGCCCTTCCCTAGTGGGCGTATCACCGGCGCACGGGCCAGAACGAAGAGACCTGAATTACGAAGGGATTACGACCCCTATGACAGACAAGCACTGGCTCTCCCCTGAGTCTAGTGAACGAAGAGACCTGAATTACGAAGGGATTACGACAACCATCTTTTCAGCCGCTTCTTTGTCAACACCCATAGTAGAACGAAGAGACCTGAATTACGAAGGGATTACGACCCTTGATCTTGGAGATACTTATCCCCTAATGACCGGAGCGAACGAAGAGACCTGAATTACGAAGGGATTATCCCTATGATCTCAAACAGGCTTACCAGATGAATCACGCCGGTTGCAACATTGCAGTTCTCGCAACTTTGTGTCTTCTGAATCTAAGATGGCCAAAATAAGATGACCAAAAGAAAGGAGCGACTGCGATGATTGTCTACGTTACAACCCAAGGGGCTCGTGTCGTCAGGGAGGGGCGGCATCTTCTGGTCAAGTACAAGGAGGATATCTATCACACACTTTTTATTCACAAGCTCGAGCAGTTGATTATCTGCGGTAACGTCACCGTGACTCCGCCTGCGCTGTCATTGTTACTAAGAGAGGGGATCGACACGGTATTTCTGAGAAAAGACGGACGCTATCGGGGGCGGTTGGCGATTCAGGAGCCCAAGAATGTTTTTTTGCGCCGGCGGCAATTCGCGTTGACCGGCGATGTAATTTTCTGCCTGAAAACGGCCCGCAGCATTGTGCGCGGGAAACTGCTCAACATGGTGACTCTGCTGCAGCGCATCAAGCGGACGCGAAAAACGCAAAGCATTGACGGCCCCTGCAAGGCAATCCGCGGTATGCTGGAGAGACTCGATGCGGTTCAGACCCTCGATCAGCTCCGAGGGGTTGAAGGACAGGCCAGTGCGTTATATTTCAACGGCATGCGGTACGGACTCGATGACGATTTTGGTTTCAGAAAGAGGGTGCGAAGACCCCCCACCGATCCGGTGAATTCGGTGCTGTCGCTGCTGTACACGTTTTTGATCAACCGTATGGTGGCGGCCGTCAGAATAGCGGGGCTTGATCCTTACCCCGGTGTGCTCCACAGCCTTGAGTATGGAAGACAGTCGCTGCCGCTTGATCTGGTTGAAGAGTTTCGCGCTCCTTTTGCCGATGCAGTGGCGCTGGCTCTTTTCAATCTGAGAGTTCTCAAGGAGCAGGATTTTTATGTGTACGAGCCGCCTGAACTCCCTTTGCCAAAGCCGCAGAAAGACAATCTGGACGCGGTCGCTCAGGACGTTCTTGGAGCCATGAGCAGCACCGAGAGTGAGGCTGACGATTTTTTTGACCTGCCTGATCAGCAGATGGAAACGACCGTGGACGAAGCTGAAGGGCGCCAGGGCAAGGGCGCGGTTCGGCTGCAACCGCCCGCTTTTAAAAAGGTGATCATTGCCTTTGAAAAAAAACTCAATACTGAGTTCTTTCATCCCGTTGCGTCCTCCCGGATGAGCTATGGCGATGCCATGGTATTTCAAGCCCGGCAGTACCGCCGGTTGATCGAAGGAGAAGCTGCCCAGTATCATTCGTTCCTGTTGCGATAAGGAGTTTTTCGTCATGCTGGCTGTGATTGCCTACGATATCTCTTCGAACCGACGCCGGGGCAGGCTTCACAAGGCACTAAAGGAATTCGGGCTCAATACGCAGAAATCGGTTTTCGAATGTGAGCTTGATTCGGCCGGGTTTGATCGGGTGAAAGCGCTGGCCCGCCAATATGTGGACCCTGAGACGGATTCGTTTCGCATTTATCGCCTCTGTGCTCGCTGCCAACGCAAGGTGGCTGTGTCGGGGCTGGGGCTCAAGGTCGTTTCCCTAGACTATGTGGTGGTGTGATGAACATGCTGGTGGCCTATGATATTGCCAATCCGCGACGTCTGAACAAGATTGCCAAGATCATGAAGGATTACGGGCTGCGTGTGCAGCGCTCGATCTTCGAGATCGATGTTTCTCCGCCGGGATTTGCATGTATGCGCCAGCGGGTCGAGGCGGTGATGGACCCCTGCGAAGACGGGGTGAAATATTTCCCCTGCTGCGCTCCCTGCTCGGAGGTCTGGTTCAGCCTGGGAGTCGGCTCGGGACCTTCGCAGACAGGCGATGAATTTATTGTTGTGTGATCACCGGTTCCATCTACGTCAGTCACCTGTTTTGAGTGCAGTTTGCCGCAGGTTATCGCTAATCCCCAGTTAAAGGAGTTTTTTAAATTATGGATCAGACGCCCCGGGTCATGATCGCTTCCGTCGGCGGTTCGCCCCAGCCTGTGATATACAGTCTCAACCAAATCTGCCCTGACTATGTGATCTATTTCACCTCGCGGGCTTCGCGCAGAATGGTTCGCAATGAAATTGAGCCGGCTCTTGAATTTCGCCCACGCGACCATGACATCATCACCACTCCGAACGAAGAAGACCTGGAGTGCTCGGTAGCGGAGCTGTTGCGTGAACTCTCCCGGCTGCTCGAACTTTGGGATCTCTCTTTCCATGATCTGCTTGGCGACTACACCGGTGGAACCAAGACCATGTCGGCCGCTCTGGTTCTGGTTCTGGCGGAAAAGGGTGGACGGTTCAGCTATGTGGGAGGCGCGGGTCGCACCAAGGATGGCCTCGGGGTAGTGATCGACGGCCAGGAAAAGGCCCTCTATCTTGAAAACCCCTGGGATGTACTGGCCATCGGGGCCTGTCGGGATGCTGAGCTGTTGTTTAACCGCTGCCGCTTTCTGGCGGTGCGTGATCTCGCGGCCGAAAACTCCAGACGCACTGAGCGGCATCGCCCGTTTTTTGAAGCGCTGCAACACATCTCAGAAGGGTATTATTCCTGGGATAATTTTCACTATAAGCAGGCCCTGGATCAGCTCAAGCGCGGGGCGAGCCTCCTTCGAGGGTACGCTTCAGGCAGCCCCCAGGCCGGCGTTAAACAGTTTCAACAGGACGTATCTAAAAATCTCGATCTGATAGAAAACATCCAGGCGGAAGCTGGCTCGCTGACTAAAAGCAACCCCGGCAAAAAGGATCTCAAACCCAGAGAATTGGCTGATCGGCCTCCATATCTTGTTCTTGACCTGGTGGCCAATGCCGTGCGCCGGGCCGAGATGGAGTATAAATTCGACGATGCGGTAGCCCGTTTGTACAGTGCCATCGAAAAAATGGCCAAGCGGCAGTTGAAAGTGGTTCATGACCTGGACAATTCGGATCTGGACCTGGAAGCGGTGCCGCAGAGCATCCGCGTTGAACTCGGTGAATGCACCAACCCTCGGGAAGATGGAAAAATTCAGGTTCCCTTGCATAAAAGTTTCGCTCTGCTTCGGGCATTGAATGACCCTCTTGGCGAAAGCTATCAGCGCAGAGAGGCTGAGTTGCACAAGGTGCTGACGATTCGCAACAACTCTCTTTTGGCACACGGATTTCAGCCGGTACGCAAGGAAACCTACCAGATGCTGCTCGGAATTGCGCTGGAATTTTTAGACCTCAGAATTGAAGATCTGCCGCGTTTTCCGGTGTTGGATTTTCATGGAGAGGGGTTGTGAGCGAGGAGTGCAGATCAGAGCATTTTCCGGCCTACCAGGTTCATCTATGTCTTGTCTCTGACCAGCCGCTCCCCAACTTGATTCCGGTGATGGCGGCCCCGGATCCGCCCGAGCTTGTGGTTCTGCTGGTGTCGCCCGCCATGAAGATGCGTGCAGCAATGCTGGCAAAAAGTTTTTCAGATCTGGGCTGCCAGACCGAGGAGATCGCTATCGCCCCCTATGACATCGACCGGATTCGGGAAACCGTGCTGGGTGTGCTCAGCAGCCTCGATGGCCGGCGGGTGGTCCTTAATGCAACTGGGGGCACCAAAATCATGGCCATGGGGGCCTATGACGTGTTCCGGGAGATGGGGTGCGATGCGTTTTATGTCGACACTCTCAATGGTAAGATTATATCCGTTTTGCCGCAAAGTGCCATTGCGCCGCTGCCTGAAATCATCCGGGTCAAATCCTACCTGAGCGCTTACGGTTACCGGATTCGTCAGACCGGGTGCTGTCAGGTTGCAGTAAAAAGACAGGAATTGGCAGAGCGTATTATCGCAGGAGCTAAACGGTTTGCACCGGCGCTGACCATCCTTAATGCCTGCGCTGGAGCAGCCAAAGAACAAAAAAGGCTCAGCGGCAAATTGGAAGACAGACATTTAAGTTTTTCTATACTTATGGAGCTTGCAGACCTTTTCGAGCAGGCTGAAATCCTTGAGCGCGAAGGGGCGTGGCTGAAGTTTGCCGATGAGGACGCGCTGTTCTTCGCCAATGGCGGCTGGCTCGAAGAACATCTGGTTAAACTCTTCAACCGCCTCAAAGGCGAAAAGATCATCCACGACCACCAATGCAACGTGCAAGTTGAGACGCAAAGCGGCTTGCGCAATGAGATCGATCTTGCCTTCACTGCCGGTAACAGGCTCCATCTGATTGAAGCAAAAACCGGGCGCCTCGGTGAAAAAGAGGGGCGCGAGAGCCGCGCAGACGGTGTCGCATATAAACTTGATAATCTGCGTGATCTGATGGGCGGCACCCTGGGGCGGGCCATGCTGGTGAGTTATCAAAATCTTAAGTCCATCGATCGTACGCGTTGCCGTGAAAACGGCATTGAGGTGGTGGAAGGCGCTGATCTGCGTAATCTGGAAGAACGACTGCGCGACTGGATCGGAGTCGGCCGCAATGGGTGAAGTAGAGAATATCGAGCAGTTTTCTCGGAAGGCCGCTTGTGATCCGGACCGTTTCAAGGCTTGGCTGATTGATCTGCTCTCCGATGAAAATAAACGTAAAGAATTGGCTGACATCCTTCCGGAAGTCGCAGAACTTGAGGGCGTTGGCCAACGAAGCGACTACCACGCCGAAGGGGATGTCCTCACCCATACCCGCCTGACATTGGAAGCGCTCCCGGCCAATTGTGATGAACGTTTGGTCTGGGCGGCATTGCTCCACGACATTGGCAAACCCGCCACGACGAACGAGCAAAATGGGACTTTGCGTTCCCCGGGGCATGATGTCCTGGGCGCAGAGATGGCCAAAGAATTTCTTGAACGCTCAGGGCGAAGTGACATCGCCGAAGACGTTTTCTGGCTGGTCCGGCATCACATGTTCTGCCTTGGTTGGCAGATCAAGGGCAGAAAGCTGACCCGCCGCCAGCAAAGGTTTTGTCAACATCCGCTTTTCGGCCTTCTGGTCGACCTGGTCAGAGCGGATGCACGGGCCAGTCTTGGGAGCAATAAGGAGACCTATTTGGATCGGATACTGGACGCGCATATTCAAAGTCGCCAATGAATAACCCTTCCTCACGGTACAGGCGCTCAGTGCGCTTGTGGTTGATCAAGAAGCCATCGCGCCGCAGCAGAACATGCAGGCGGGGTGCACCGAACTTGCGCCGCTGCTCTGCAAGCTGTCTCAGCAGAGCTCGGATCTCCGTATCATTCGTGGGCTACGCCTGGTACCGGCAACTGCTCCGGGACAGCCTGGCAATCTTGCAGGCCCGTCGTTCGCTTAATGGGTAATGCTCCTGAAGAAAAAGCACCACCTTGCGACGAGAGGCAGGCGTTACCACTTTTTTGAAAGAACGTCCTTGATCGCCTGGTTCTCAAGCATGGTCTCGGCCAGCATCTGCTTGAGTTTACGGTTCTCCGCTTCAAGGTTCTTCAGGCGCTTGGCCTCGGAGACTTCCATGCCGCCATACTTGGAGCGCCAGTTTTAAAAGGTGGCATCGCTGATGCCGTGTAGGCGACATAGGGCAACGATCTTCATGCCGGATTGTGCCTGCTTCAAAATGCCGATGATTTGCTCTTCGGTAAACCGTTTCGATTTCATGTCTATCTCCTGACTGAGGATGAATAGACCGAAATCACTAACTTTGCAATGGCTCAGTTTGGAGGGGTAATGTCACATGAACTGATCTGATAAGTAAACAACCCCGCCCAAAGGACGGGGTTGTTTACAATAATCAGCAAGTCGTATCAAGATAATCAGAAAAATGCGTGCAGACTAATCCGAGAATCAATACCCGTCGATCCCAGTGTGAAAGTTCCGTCAGGAGTTTGAACTGTTTCTGCCTCGTCCAACAGGACCCCATCCATTTTCCCAGCCATTTTTATCCTCCGGCCCTTTCCTGCATATCGACCTGAAGCCTTGCGATCTGACGTGCCGATGTTTTCAGGCTTGAACGTGCTTTGCTCAATCCCGCAAAGTCTGTCCTGATCATAGCGAACTCCCTTTCGAATTCGAGAACCCTTTCTACCTCCCAATCCCTGCAGTGTTTCCTCAAGGAGCTTTGCATGCTGCCTGATTGAGGACAGATACCCTCGGGCCCCGTCACAAGCCGCCGCCTCGACCGCGGCTGACTTCTCCTCGCCGAGTGCGGTGAAAAAGGCGTCCATGGTCTGTTTGCCACGGCCGTCATGGTTCCAGATGACTTTGCGCTGATCGATATCGATGACGTTGGTGACGTACTTGTGCCATTTCTGCCAGGCGACTTCGTCGACACTGATGTGGGCGGGAGCAGGTACCGGAGACAGCTTTTCCCTGGCCAACTCTTCCAGCATACTACGATCAATGCGGTAAACGACTTCGTCGTCGAGGTTTAAGAACCAGCCCGCTTCGGCGTTGGTGGTGATGGAAGTCAGGCGATAGACCTGTGCAGCAAAACGACGGGTGAAGCGGCCGCGTAACTGGTCAAGCTGCTCGACGCGGATTCTGCCGTCAACGGGACAGCGGACCTTACGCTTGGGCACATAGAGAAACGTTCGCTTGCCACACAACGGCAGGTCTTCCACACGGATCCAGCCGACACTGTGGGCGGGTAAGTGGTGCACGTCTCCGCAGGCAGAACAAACCGGCCCGACAGGGTCGACCAAGTCGATGTAAAGATGAAGGCTGTCATCATGATAATCAAGCACTTCGGCCACCTCAAAATTGGGCAAGTCGAGCAGTTTCGTGATAGTCTTTTTCTGCATCGGGTTTCTCCTTCCGGATTGGTTTTTGTCGGCAAACAAAACCTTACCAGAGTGGTTAAACCCGATGCACTTCTTTATCAGGCAGAAGGCAGCCTATTATAGCGTTTCAACTTTTTTACGAATGAACCAAAGAATCTTTTCCCAAATTCTTTTGTCTATAACAAAACAGTACTTTTCCATTTTTACCTTTTTTCCCATAATTTTAAGGATATAATTTCTTAAATTCCAAAATCTTCTAAATTACCAAATTAAGTTTGTCGTACTTATTCACCTACCTTTCTTTTAAATTTTATTTCCCCATAACAATAGGAATATTTTGCTTATTATTTCTTCAGCAAAGCTTTTCCCAAACCGATTTGCATAACACTTTCATTCCTGTTTATGACTTATTAGTTCCAGAATAGTAGGGAGTTTTTTCCCACGGCCATTTTTTGATTTTTTCTCAAATTAAGTTTGTCGTTTGTCTTTGTGTCGGAATACCTCTTAAATTGATGTGTGAAATATCATACTCGCCCTGATTTACCTTTTTACCCTCGAAAAAGGCCCTAAAAAGACCTTTTTCGAGGGTAAACTTGCTTTTCACTGAATTCCAGGTTTCGACGGCGTTAGGGCCCATTTGGGCCCTGTAGAAGGCCCAAATGGGCCCTCGTCAACAGATTCCCATTCCCGTCTCAAAAGCGAGGGCCCAGATGGGCCCTACTAATTTTTACTGCAGTTAGGGAGGATGAAAAATGGATTGAAAAATCGATATTGGCTACAAACCTGATGCTGATCCATTGAGAGGGTGTTGCTTGCCTGGCCGTAAGCGACAGCGTTTGTCGCCACGCCTAGGTAGGGTACTCATGACGACAATTTAGATCCTGCTGAAAATGGAAAGGAGTTGTGAATGGCTGAGGCGCTTAAGCAGTCGTCTTTGTTCTCACCACCTCTGGCTGAAGGGAAATTGAATTTCAGAAGAGATCGGGCGGGAAGTCATGCGGCGGAAGGTTAAAGATGGGTTTCCACATCCATTCTTTCGTGCAGCACGCGGACAATCTCGATGGCGTCGGAAGCCTGCACGCGATAATAAATGACATGCCGGCTGGCGAGAAACTTGCGATAGCCAAGCCGAATCTCGTCACATCTTTGGCCTTGGCTCGGGTTTTCAGCCAAGGCGCGAAAGTAACCATCAAGCAGAGAAAGGTAAGCTCGTCGCTGCTCCCGCCCCCAGCGAGCCTGAGTATAACGACCGATGTCGCGAAGATCGTCGAGCGCCTGCTTGGTGAGCGAGAACATCGGCATCAACCGATTTCCTTGTCCAGTTCGCGGTTTAAAGCATCCAGGGAATAGGCCTCTGAACCACTCTGTTCGCCCTGAATCAAGGCCCGCCGTAAAATCTCCAGCTTGGTTTCACGCTCTTCTAGCAGACGTAATCCAGCGCGAATCGCTTCGCTCGTCGAGCCATAACGCCCATCCTCGACCGCCTGGGAAATGAATTTCTCGTAGTGCTCGCCCAAGGTGACGCTGGTGTTTTTGCCCATACTGACCTCCTTTATTTTCGAATTTAACACCATTTTATAATATTTATTGGTATTTTTCTAGTATCCCGGGAAAGCCTATCATCCAAAATTCACTTTCATGACCACCGCCACCGCAGCGGAATTTTAACCC
Source organism: Syntrophotalea sp. (assembly GCF_050253115.1). Classification (NCBI taxonomy): domain Bacteria; kingdom Pseudomonadati; phylum Thermodesulfobacteriota; class Desulfuromonadia; order Desulfuromonadales; family Syntrophotaleaceae; genus Syntrophotalea; species Syntrophotalea sp. The sequence continues at coordinate 1,765 of NZ_JBFWJQ010000088.1, read as the reverse complement.
GAAGCGAAAAAGGAGGCAGTCATGGGAATGAGAGTCGGGTACGCAAGGATGAGTTCACCAGGGCAAAAACTGGGTCTTCAACAACTGGACCGTCTGGCTGACTGCGACCGCATTTACCATGAGAAGGCATCGGCCGCCTCAGCGAAGGGCCGACCAGAGCTGCAAAAGGCTCTTGATTTTGTCCGGGATGAAGATGTTTTCGTTGTCACCAAGCTTGACCGCCTTGTGAGATCGGGGGTCGACCTGGCAGGGATTGTTCAGAAGCTCGAAGGCAAAAACGTCGACTTGGTGGTTTTGGACCAAGGCAGCGATACCACAACCATGTATGGTCGGCTTCAGTTCAACATTCTTGCTGCGATCTGCGAGTTCGATTCGAGCGCGAGCTGATCAAGGAACGGTCAATGGAAGGCCGCATCAAGGCGATCGCCCGTGGTGTAAAATTTGGCGCCAAGCCGAAGCTGACCAAGCAGGAAATTGCCGAACATTATGGCATCAGACGGTCATCGGTCTATCGGCTGTATTCGGAAAAACCGTTCACAAACTGTCTGAAAAAATAGAGCATTATCAGAAACGCCCACGACATGGTCATCGTGGGCGTTTCGTGTCCCGAAAGGAGTCCCATTTGGGATAATGGATTTTTCGGAGTAGTATCCCCGCGCACAAATTTTCAAGCGGTGGACAGAGGGACATTACCCCAAGTCAGTGTCCAAGAAAACAGGGGTCTCTATACCTAAACTTTCGGGGGGGGGGGTTGTCTCCCACTCGTACTCATAGCAATTGCAAATGGCGGCGACGAACTGCTTGCCGACCACCGCAATTTGGTTTTGCTTTTCAATTTAACGCAGACGTATTTTCCGTCTGGTTGATTAAATTTCTAGTTGCCCTTCAGTGGCTCCAGTGCTAACATTTGTGTACACACCAATTGCGGGAGCAACCTATGGATACTAGAATTCAATTTCGTGTTGACGATGAAACAAAACGCTTAGCCCAGCAAATGGCTGAAAGCCAAGGTCGCACCCTTAGCGACGCTTGCCGTGAACTAACCGAGCAGCTTGCCGAGCAACAACGCAAGGCCTTGTCTCATAATACTTGGCTTACCGAACAAGTAAATCTTGCGTTCGACAAACTTGATTCCGGCAAGGCTGTGTTCGTCGACAATGACTCTGCAAAAACACAAATGGCTGAACGTAAAGCCAAGGTTTGCAATCGGGGTCGCCAATGATTTTTTGGGAAGAAGAATCCTTAAATGATCGTGAGAAAATTTTCGAGTTTCTTTACGTCTTCAACCCAGATGCTGCTGAAAAAACAGATGAAATCATTGAAGCCAAAGTTGAAAACTTAATTGAACAACCTCTAATGGGCGTTCAACGAGATGGAATTCGAGGCAGATTGCTCATTATTCCTGAAGTTTCAATGATCGTATCTTATTTTGTTGACGGATCCACGATTCGCATTCTGCGAGTCCTTCACCAAAAACAAAAGTTCCCTATTGAGTAACTGAAATCATTTTTGCAACTAACATCTAATTATACGTTTCACTCCACATCTATATGCCGCATCCGTAAGCTTTCCCAAAAAGAGGCAGTCAAAAATTTGAGAACGAAAAAACCGCTGTCCGGACACTCCGGTTTCTCAGATCTAGTACCTTGTAACAGTTGTAACTTCGGATAAAGCCGCGTCAGTTTGATTCGGGCGTCGGCCGTTGTAAATTGCCAGTTAATTTTTTTCGTGCTGCTGTTGCGGTGATCTTCCCAAGCTGCAACCT
>NZ_JBFWJQ010000087.1:0-10880 GCF_050253115.1 Syntrophotalea sp. | reverse complement strand
GAAGGTTTCGCAGGGCGTGCAATACCAGTCCTCGTACTCTCCAAGGTAGATATCGTCGGATGCCAGCAGTTTTTCGAACAGGTTGCAGACGCCCTTTTTGTGCCGCTCCTGTGAGGTGCGGATAAAGTCGGTGTGGGAGATATTCAGTTTTTCCCATAATGCCTGGTAGCGCTTTACCACCCGGTCAGCCAGTTCGAGGGGTGTTTCCCCCTTGGTCTGCGCAGCTTTTTCGACTTTCTGTCCGTGCTCGTCGGTGCCGGTAAGAAAAAAGACCTCATTGCCCTGCGCGCGTTTGTAGCGGGCCAGCATGTCGCAGGCGACGGTGGTGTAGGCATGACCGATGTGAGGCACGTCGTTTACGTAGTAGATGGGAGTGGTCACATAAAAGCGCTGGCTCATGATTTATCTCCTGAAGGCGGATTTTTGGGTGAGCGGTTCCTGGGACGGTTTTTTCTCCTGGGCCTTTTGGGTGCGCCCGACTCGTTTTCCTGCGGCGCCGTTCCGCCACGGCGCACGGGTTTTCCCTCTCGGCGCTTGGTTTCGGCCGGCGGTGCAGGAGATGAGGTCTGAGCCGGTTTTTGTTCTTCGCTGCGGGCGGTTTTGGCGTCATCGCCGGATCGCGGGCCTTTTCGTGGCCGCGAAGATCCTCTGGAACGTTTTCTGGACGCGGGAGCCTCCTCGGGCGGGGATGACTTTTCTCTGGCCTCCGAAATCTCCACTTTGTCCAGAGGGACTTCGACCTGCTGATTTTCATCGAGTTTAACGGTTATGGTCTGGTCCAGAACGTTCTGCCCGACGATTTCCCCTTCCTGGCCTTCGATTTTTACCTGTCTCCCGCATTTGGGCAATTGCTGCTTGAGGGAAAGGTAGGTTTTGTATTCGTAGTTCAGGCAGCACAGCAGACGTCCGCATTGCCCGGATATTTTGCTGGGATTGAGGGCCAGTCCCTGTTCCTTGGCCATTTTCACCGAAACCGGCACGAAGTCCGTGAGAAACGTGCAGCAACAAAGGGAGCGTCCGCAGATGCCAATGCCGCCGATAAGCTTCGCTTCGTCACGGACCCCGATCTGACGCATTTCGATGCGGGTATGAAAATAATGCGCAAGATCCTTGACCAGTTCGCGAAAATCGATTCTGCCGTCGGCGGTGAAGAAAAAAATGATCTTGGAGCCGTCGAACAGATATTCCGCACGAACAAGCTTCATGTCCATCTGCCGGGATTTAATGCGTTCGAGACAAAACCGGAAGGCTTCTTTTTCTCTGGCCGCGGAATTTTCCGCCTGTGCGATGTCTTCGGTTGTTGCCACGCGAAGGATTTTTTTGAGGTTTTCCGGTGTTTCGTTTTCGGTAACCTCCCGGGGAGGGGTTACGACGGTGCCAAGAGCGCGGCCGCGTTCCGTTTCGACGATGACCGCCTGTCCCGGTGAGAGTTCCAGTTCCCCGGCATTGAAGTGATACTGTTTTCCCGCGGTGCGAAATTTTATGGTAACGAGTCTAGTCATAAGTTGCTGTATTCCTGTAAGGCAACGGTTCAGGCCACCAGTTGCAGCAGCAGTACTTCCATTGCCAATTGTCGGTTGACGTTCCTTTCGAGGTGTCGTCGTGAAGCCAGCAGGGCGGTGAGTTTTCTGACGATGGTAATGATGTCTTCCCTGCGAGACACCTGCTCGAGGGTTTCCAGCATGTCGATGTTCACCAGTTCCTCGGCTGTGCATCCGTGCTTCAGCAGCAGCAGGTCCCTGTAAAAGGCCTGAATGATTTCGAGGATATCGAAAACAAGATCTTTTTCTTCGGCGATGTCCTGAGCGAGCTGGAGCAGGGGAAGTATGCTCCCCGGGCTGAGCCCTGCGATTTGTTTAAGAAGTTCCCTGCGCCGCTGCAGGTACAGATCACGGTCCTTGCCAAGGGCTTTTTTGAAACTGCCTTCGGACAACGTTGCCAAAACATGCGACTGGATATCGTCGAGGTTCAGCTGCGCGGCCAGCACTTCCTGCAGTTTTTCCCTGGGGATGCGGGAAAAGGGCAGCCGCTGGCAGCGTGACCGGATCGTGGGCAGCACCGCATCCGGTGCCGGGGTCAGCAGAATTATCAGGGTTTGCGGACGCGGTTCCTCCAGGGTTTTGAGCAAGGCGTTGGCGGCGGCGGGATTCATCTTTTCGGCGCCGTCGATAATGCATACCTTGTGGGAAGCTTCCAGCGGCCGGTAGGACAATTCCTTCTGCAGGGCACGGATCTGTTCGATTTTGATGGATGCTCCGTCCGGCCCGAGCAGATGGAGATCCGGATGATTATGATGGTCTATCTTGTGGCAGGCCGGACAGTTGCCGCAACTGTTGCCGCAGGCGCAAAACAGCATGCGTGTCAGCGCCAGGGCGACGAGGCGCTTGCCGATACCTTCGGGTCCCTCGAAAAGATAGGCGTGCGGCAACCGCCCCGAAGAGACGGCTCTTTGCAACAGGTTTTTCTGTTGCTGGTGCCCCAGAATCCTGTTGAACATCAGGCCCTCCCTGCCGCCATGGCCATTGCCGAAGTGACCTGCCAGATGCGGTCGGCAACCTGCTCGGGGGTACCGTCTGCGTCGATAATTCTGAAGCGGGAGGGTGCCCGGCGCGCCAGTTCCAGGTAACCCTGGCGGACCTTGAGATGAAAGGCCAGCGCCTCCTGCTCGAAGCGGTCTTCGTCCGGTCCTGCACTGGCGGCGTTGCGCGCCCGGGCTCTGGTGATGCCTTGCTCCGCGGGCATGTCCAGCAGCAGGGTGAGATGCGGACGGCAGGTCCCGGCCGCCACATCGTTCAACAGGTGGATGAGTTCCAGGTCAAGTCCGCGACCATATCCCTGATAGGCCAGAGTCGCGTCGCTGAAGCGATCGCACAGGACGATGGCGCCTTTTTGAAGCGCCGGAGCGATGATTTCATCCACATGTTGCGCCCGTGCCGCCGCATACAGAAGCAGCTCGGCTTTAGCTACCAGCAGGTTGTTGCCGGGATTCAGGAGAATCTGCCGGATCTGGTCGGAAATGGGACAGCCGCCGGGTTCACGGGTAACCAATACCCTGATCCCGAGGTCTTCGAGCCGGGAGGCCAGAACTTTAATCTGCGTGGTCTTGCCGCAGCCTTCAATGCCTTCGAGGCTTATAAACAGGGACATTTGTTTTCCGATCCATTGAATAGCCTTAAATGCGCAATTATAGAAATCGTCATTTACTTTATCAAGGAAATTCTCCGCTTACCCAGCTCGGGCCCTTGTTTCGGCAGGCGTTTCCCCATCCGCTGCGCGCTTCCACCGGAATTAGTCCCAGCATCCCGTTCATGCGGAAACCACGGATGGATACCGTGGGTTTTCCGCAGGAAAGCCAGGACTCATGAACACAGGTTCGAGATGTTTGTTTTTTGTTGACTTCACCTTGCCCTTGGCATATATTCCTGGCCTCCGATCGTGGTGCCTGGGCTGATTTATCGAGTGGTCAGGCCGCGGGGGATGTTACCGGGCCGGCAGTGAGGCAACGGCGGGGCCGTCAGGCGGCAGCCGGGACCGGAAAAAATTGTTTGACAAAGTGTGTGACGGTTAAGTACAATTCCGCCGCTTTCATGGTGGGTGTAGCTCAGTTGGTAGAGCACTGGATTGTGGCTCCAGTTGTCGAGGGTTCGAGCCCCTTCACTCACCCCATTTATCGACCATGCCCGTCTGCCGTTTGACCAGGGCGCCGGATCCCAGGGATCTGGCCCGGTTGACGAGTGACGGGCTTTTTGTTTTAATTGCCCGGTGCCGCAATCAGGGGATAAGCCTCCACGTCGGATGACGACCGCGGCAAGCGCCGGCTTCACGATTTGCGAGAGTGGCGGAACTGGCAGACGCACTGGACTTAGGATCCAGCGGGCAACCGTGGGGGTTCGACTCCCCCCTCTCGCACCATTCAGATTCGCAACCCCCCTTGATGCCCCTGAACACAGGGGTGTGGACGTGTCGGAATACGCTGCCGGTCTTCCGGGAATTTATCGGGGAGCCGGCGGTACGGTCGACTGAATTCACGAATTGATGTAACGAATCGCCAATTATTTTTCGCGAGGTAATAGCAATGAATGTTAAAGTTGAAGATGTCAACGCCGTCAAGAAAAAGCTTTCCTTTGAAATTCCCGCCGAAACGGTTGATGTCGAATTTGGCAAAGCATTCGCCAAGTTGGCCAAAACCGCAAAAATTCCCGGTTTTCGTCCCGGCAAAGTGCCTCGCAATGTTCTTGAGCGGCAATTCGGACCTTCCGTGGAGGCGCAGGTTTTTGAAAAACTGGTTAACGAAACCTTTTTCAAAGCCCTGGTCGAACAGAAGATCGATGCTGTTTCCGTCCCTGAAATCGTGGACAACAGCCTGCTGAAAGCCGGGCAGGCGTTCACCTACGAGGCCCATGTCGAGGTTCGTCCGAAAATCGAAGCGAAGGATTATCTGGGTCTCGAACTCAAGAAAGAAACATTCTCCGTCGACGACAAGGTCGTTGAAGAGAGACTGGAGCAGATGCGCAAAAGCCGCTCCAAGGTCGAAAAGAGCGAACGCACCGTTGCCCGGATGGGTGATATCGCCGTGATCGATTTCGAGGGCTTTGTCGACGGTGAGGCTTTTGCGGGCGGTAAGGCCGAAAATCATGAACTGGAACTCGGCTCAAACAGTTTCATTCCCGGTTTTGAGGACCAGGTGGCCGGAATTGAGTGCGGGCAGGAAAAAGACATCGAGGTGACCTTTCCGGAAGACTACGGGAACCAGGATCTCGCCGGCAAGGCTGCGGTTTTCAAGGTCCGGCTGAATGACATCAAGGAACGAATCCTCCCCGAACTGGATGAAGATTTTGCCAAGGAAGCGGGGTTGGAGAGCATCCAGGATCTCAAAACCAAGATTCGGGAAAGCATCGAGGAACAGGAACAGGATCGTATTGAAAAGGAATTTCGTGAAAGGATGATACAGGCCCTGATTCAGGCAAATCCTTTTGACCTGCCCGATGCGATGGTGGATTCGCAGCTGGATTTCATGCTGGAAAACCTCAAAAATCGCATGCAGTCCCAGGGGATGCGCCTTGAGGATATGGGGATCACCGCCGAATCCTTCAAAAACATCTACCGCGATCTTGCCATCAGGCAGGTTAAGGGCAGCCTGATTCTGGAAGCGATTGCCATCCAGGAAAATCTCAAGATCGAAGAAGACGAAATCCAGGACAAACTGGATGAAATCGTCGAAACCAGCGGTGCCCCCCGCGAAGCGGTGATGAATTTCTACAGCAGCGACGAACGGCGGCGCAGTCTGGTTTCGCAGATGGCCGAGGAAAAGGTGGTGGCCTTTCTGACCGGCAAGGCCAAAATCGAGATGGTTGACAAGGAAGCCCTCGAAAAATCCGCAATGATGGAGGAGTGATTCCATGAGTCTTATCCCCATGGTAGTTGAGCAGACAGGCCGGGGCGAGCGGGCCTACGATATTTTTTCCCGCCTGCTCAAGGACCGGATTATCTTCCTTGGCGGTTCTGTCGATGACCAGGTAGCCAATCTGATCATCGCCCAGATGCTGTTTCTGGAATCCGAGGATCCCGAGAAGGAGATCTTTCTCTACATCAATTCTCCCGGCGGGGTAGTGACCGCGGGTATGGCCATTTACGACACCATGCAGTATGTGCGTTGTCCTGTCTCCACCCTTTGTGTGGGACAGGCCGCCAGCATGGGTGCCGTGCTGCTTGCCGCCGGCGCCGAAGGCAAGCGTTTTGCCCTGCCGCATGCCCGCATCATGATTCATCAGCCGTGGGGCGGCTTCCAGGGGCAGGCCACCGATATCAATATCCACGCCCAGGAAATCCTGCGTTTGCGGGAAACGCTCAACGGCGTGCTCGCCAGGCATACGGGACAGTCTCTGGAAAAAATCGCCGCCGATACGGAACGTGATTTTTTCATGGGTAGCGAGGAAGCTAAAAAGTATGGTATCGTTGACGACATAGTGAAGAGAAAAACCTGAACTTTTTAGCACGGAGGATTATGTGAGCGATCGTGATGGAAAGTCCGGATATCTGACTTGTTCTTTCTGCGGGAAAGGGCAGGACGATGTAAAGAAGCTTATTGCCGGACCCGATGTCTACATTTGCGATGAGTGCATCGAGCTGTGCAAGGACATCATTGCAGAAGAAGCAAAGCTGGAAGGGGGAGGCGAACCGGGGCCTAAACGGCTGCCGCGCCCGTCCGAAATTAAAGACGCTCTGGATGAATACGTCATTGGTCAGGAGCGGGCCAAGAAGATCCTTTCCGTTGCCGTGTACAATCACTACAAGCGGGTCGAACTCGCTCAGAGCAGCGACGGGGTGGAAATCCAGAAGAGCAACATTCTTATGCTCGGTCCCACGGGCAGCGGAAAGACGCTGCTGGCGCAAACCCTCGCAAGATTGTTGAACGTGCCTTTTGCCATTGCCGACGCCACCAATCTGACCGAGGCCGGGTATGTCGGCGAAGATGTGGAGAACATCATTCTGAACCTGCTGCAGGCCGCCGATTACGATCTTGAAAAGGCGCAGCGCGGCATCATTTATATCGACGAAGTGGACAAGATTGCGCGCAAGTCCGATTCGCCCTCCATCACACGGGATGTTTCCGGCGAAGGGGTGCAGCAGGCGCTTCTCAAGATCATCGAAGGCACGACGGCCAGTGTCCCTCCGAAGGGCGGAAGGAAACATCCCCAGCAGGAGTTTCTCAAGGTCGATACGACCAATATCCTGTTCATCTGCGGGGGGGCTTTTTCCGGGCTTGACGGCATCATCAAACAGCGCAGTGGCAGCAAGGTCATGGGCTTCGGCGCCGAAATCAGGGAAAAAAAAGAAATGGGCATCGGCGAAGTTCTGGCCCTTACGGAACCGATGGATCTGATCCGTTTCGGATTGATTCCCGAATTCGTGGGACGCCTGCCGGTGATCGCCACCCTCGAGGAACTCGATGAAGAGTCTCTGGTACGCATTCTCAAGGAACCGAGGAATGCGCTGGTGAAGCAATACCAGAAACTTTTCGACATGGAAAAAGTGCAGCTCAAGTTCACCGACGGGGCGCTGGTCGCGGTGGCCGAGGAGGCGTTGAAGCGCAAAACCGGCGCCCGCGGTTTGCGGTCCATTATCGAAAACTCCATGCTTGACGTCATGTATGACATCCCTTCCCAGGACCGGGTCAAGGAAGTGGTTATCAACGAAGATGTCATTCGCCAGCAAGGCAAGCCTATTATCGTTTACGATTGCGCGGAATCGGCCTAGGACCACTTGCAGGTGCGATTACCGGGAGAAGCTGAATCCATAATGACTATACAGGACACACCCACAGGCAGCAGCGGCATTCCGCTGCTGCCTTTGCGCGATATTGTGATCTTTCCTTTCATGGTTACGCCGCTGTTCGTAGCGCGTGACAAGTCCATCAGTGCGCTTGAAACCGCCATGGAAGGGGATAAGCTGATTTTACTTGCCACCCAGAAGGATCCGCAGGTCGACGACCCCTGTCTGGAGGATGTCTACGAAGTGGGCACTCTGGCGCAGGTCGTACAGATGCTCAAGCTGCCGGACGGCACGATCAAAGTGCTGGTTGAAGGACAGGTCCGGGCGCGCATCGACAGCTGGAACGCCGAGGAAAATCATATTCAGGTTGCCGTAACCCGGCTCGATGACGAGGACGTCGCGGAAGATTCGGAACTCGAGGCGTTGCTGCGTAGCGTCAGCGAGCTTTTCGAGTCCTACGTCTCTCTCAGTAAAAAGATTCCGACCGAGGTCGCTGCCTCTGTCGCCGGCACACAGGATCCCGGACGGCTGTCCGATACGGTGGCGGCGCATCTCGGTCTCAGGGTGCAGGAAAAACAGGAACTGCTGAGCGTCTGTGATCCGACGGAGCGTCTGGACAGGCTCGTCATACTGCTTGCCCGTGAGGTGGAAATCCTCGAAATCGAAAAGAAGATCCGTTCGAGGGTCAAAGGGCAGATGGAGCGCAGTCAGAAGGAATACTATCTTAACGAGCAGATGCGGGCCATCCAGAAAGAACTCGGCGAGAATGACGATTTCAAGGTCGAGCTGGCTGAACTCGAGACACGCATCAAGGATGCGCGCATGTCGCCGGAATCCGAAGAGCGCGCCCTGGGAGAATTGCGCAAATTGCGCATGATGTCTCCGAGTTCGGCGGAGGCGACCGTCGTGCGGAACTATATCGACTGGCTGGTTTCCGTGCCCTGGACCAAAAAAACCCGGGACCGTCGCGACATGGTCTATGCAGAGAGCATTCTCGAAGCGGATCATTACGGACTGGACAAGGTCAAGGAGCGTATTCTCGAGTACCTTGCCGTACAGGCACTGGTCAAGAAGATCAAGGGGCCGATTCTCTGTCTGGTGGGACCGCCCGGCGTTGGCAAGACCTCCCTCGGCAAATCGATTGCCCGCTCCCTTGGCAGAAAGTTCGCCCGTATTTCATTGGGGGGGTTGCGTGACGAGGCGGAAATCCGCGGGCACAGGCGTACCTACATCGGCGCCATGCCCGGGAAAATTGTTCAGAACATGCGCAAGGTCGGGGTTAAAAATCCGGTTTTTCTTTTCGACGAGATCGACAAGATAAGCAGCGACTTCCGGGGGGACCCCTCATCGGCATTGCTCGAGGTGCTCGACCCCGAACAGAATGCCACCTTCGGCGATCATTACCTGGAGATCGAGTACGATCTGTCCGACGTGATGTTCATCGCTACCGCCAACAGCCTGCACGGTATCGCAAGGCCTCTTCTCGATCGGATGGAGGTTATCCGCCTGGAAGGCTACACGGAAGACGAGAAGGTCAACATCGCGCAAAAATATCTGGTTGGCAAACAGGTCAAGGGGCATGGGCTGGACCCCTTGCGGATTCGCTTCTGCGATGCTGCCATTTACCGAATCATCCGGCACTACACCCGGGAATCGGGGGTGCGAAACCTCGAAAGGGAAATTGCCAATATCTGCCGGAAAGTTGCGCGCCAGGTGGTTTTGTCAAAAGACAAAAAACAAAACTTCAATATCGATGAAGAAGCGGTCAGAAGCTATCTCGGGGTTCACCGTTACGAGTACGGGGTCAGGGAGCAGGAAAGCAGTGTCGGTCTTGTCACCGGCCTGGCCTGGACCGAGGTCGGCGGGGAGTTGCTCACCATCGAGACCTCGGTGCTTCCGGGACACGGCAAGCTTATCGTAACCGGACAGCTGGGCGACGTCATGCAGGAGTCCGCCAAGGCCGCATTGAGCTACGTGCGGTCGCGCTGGCAGGCTCTCCAGCTGGAAAGGGAGTTTTATCATAAAATCGACATTCACATTCATGTTCCCGAAGGCGCCATTCCCAAGGATGGGCCCTCCGCCGGGATCACCATGGCGACCGCGCTGGCTTCCGCGCTTACCGGGCGGGAAGTCGACCGCAACCTGGCCATGACGGGAGAGATCACACTGCGTGGGCGGGTGCTGGCCATCGGAGGTCTCAAGGAAAAGTTGCTGGCTGCCAGAAGGGCAGGGCTGAAGCGCGTGTTGATCCCCGCCGAAAACAGGAAGAATCTCGAAGACGTGCCGCAGGCCATTCTTTCAGCTCTGGAAATAGTGGCTGTCTCGCACATGGACGAGGTCCTTGACCAGGCGCTCGGGATGGCCGCGCCTCTCGCACCCGCAAGTCCGGTGAAAGACCAGTCTCTCGGTGTCGATGGGCCTGTTTGTCACTAGCAAAAAAGTAGAAATAATCCCTTGACACTGTTTTTCGAGTTCTGATATAAGTATCGCACTTTCAGCGGCACCAAATCTTTCAATTAAAAGTGGAGGTATATTGTGACCAAAGCCGATCTTGTCAATGCAATGGCTGAAAAAGCAGGGCTCAGCAAAGCCGATACCGAAAAAGCCATCAAAGCGTTTACCGATGTCATCACGGATGCTCTGAAAGCTGGTGAAAAGGTGGCTCTGGTCGGATTTGGGACTTTCAGCGTCGGTGAGCGTGCGGCCCGTGTCGGCCAGAATCCGCAGACCGGTGAAAAAATGGACATTCCCTCCGCGAAGGTGCCCAAGTTCAAACCTGGCAAAGCGCTGAAAGATTCCGTTAACTGATAACGGAAATAGACTGCTGAACGAAGATACGCATAGGAAACGCCCGGTCGCAATAAGACCCACTCTTCCCTGAGGCCGAAGACGTTTCCTATTTTAGTGCGGAAAAAATACGGGGCTGTAGTAGAGTCGGTTACAACGCCGGCCTGTCACGCCGGAGGTCGCGGGTTCGAGTCCCGTCAGCCCCGCCATTTAAAACGGGCGAATAGCTCAGCTGGGAGAGCATCGGCCTTACAAGCCGAGGGTCACAGGTTCGATCCCTGTTTCGCCCACCATAACACTGGCGCGTTGGCGCCTGCACAAATACACAAAAGGGGCTGTAGTAGAGTCGGTTACAACGCCGGCCTGTCACGCCGGAGGTCGCGGGTTCGAGTCCCGTCAGCCCCGCCATAAAACGAGAGGCATCGCAATTTGCGATGCCTCTTCTGTTTTCAGGCACCTGATTTTATCTTTACCTGGCTGTGGTACACTTTTGTCAACCATGGCCCTTTTTATCTGCAAGATCGGTACATCTGACGGACGGGTTGTCTATCGCTCCTGCCACGCCCGCAACCGGTTCGAACTCCAGGAAAGCCTGGCGGAGGAGGGGTGTTGCGTTTTTCAGATGCGACGCGTGTTTTTGCCTGTTGCGTTATTCAGGCCGCTTCGTCAAAACCGTTGGCCGCAGAAAAGGTTTTTGTTGTTCAATCAGGAAATGCTTGTCCTGTTTCGCTCGGGAATGCCCATTCTTGAAGTGCTCCAGTCCCTTGAACAGGAATAGGATCCTCCTGTCGTCAAGGAAGTTCTGCAAAATGTTCGGAGCG
>NZ_JBFWJQ010000086.1:0-10889 GCF_050253115.1 Syntrophotalea sp. | reverse complement strand
AGATAGCAGATTGGATCAATTGAACCTGCTCAAATAGCCAGCCGCCTTTAGGCGGCCCAAGGTTTGAGCCAACCGCTTTGAGCGGTTCACCCATAAAGCCCCCGGTTTGACCGGGGGATACTTACTCGCCAAATCGGAATTTGGCTTTGGTTTACGAAAGAAACTCAGGATCTTCTTCAGCATCGGCGCCTCCTTGTATCAAAAAATGAAATCAGGAAAATAAAGCGTAAAGCGGCGAAAAACCCTTTTTCCCTTGCAAACGGCGTTTGCCGCGCCTGTGGCCTTGCGGTCAGAGATCGGACACAGCATCTCACCTGCCCATGGCAGAACGTGCAAAATAAACCATACAACGGGCATCACTGTCAATGACTTAACTGCTTAATTTTAAACGGTTTTTTTGGAACATATCGAGACGGACCACAAATAAAGTTGTAACACATTGTGCCGATCTGTAACTACCTGGCCGAGGAAAACATTCGTTGTCGCCCTTGATATGCCTGAAAAGAGGATAAAAACCGAAAAATCAGAGAAATGAGAAAAGACAATAGGGACAAGATGCCCCGGAGGATCTTGAGGTGATCGAAGCTATACAACGGTTCCCTTTTCAGGAAAGGCATCATAAAGTCAATCTCAATGAAATCCGACGGCAGAAACAAGCGTCAGATCGGAGTTATCAGCGAACCCGCCAACCATCTTGGCGATAAAAAATTCGCGTGTATATAAACACCTTTTGGCCAATGGGTCAACCCCTTAATTGCTGCTCAGAATAGACACATTCTGAACCACATCCCGCCTTGGCAAGGTCCATAACGCGACACCTAGGCGCCCCAGCGGGAAAATTCGGGAGAAAAGCAATAAACTTCAAGACAGATCTTTTTATCGTTTGATCATTTACCAATTTTTTGGTAGAAGGTGGGTTTGACCAAAACTTCAAGGAGCCTTTTAAGATGCGAAATCATTCGCTTACAGGAAAACAGACCAGGTACCTCCGAGGCATCGGACACCACCTGAAACCCCTCGTCCAGATAGGCAAGGAAGGAATGAGCTCTGGGTCGATACAAAATATACTCCAGTGTCTGGAAGATCACGAACTGATCAAGATCAAACTGCTGGAGACATGCCCCTTTGACCGCAAGAAAGCGGCGGTCGAGATCGCCGCTATGACCGGATCGCATGTAGTTCAGATCATTGGCAGGACGATCCTCCTTTATCGTCGCGGCGAAGCGCCCGAGATAATCCTGCCCTAACAATTTCGGATATCACCTCCATCGGGTTCCCGCAACCCTTCACACCGGTTCGTAGGGCTCAAACAGCTTCTTGTATTCTTCCAGGGCGTACCGATCCGTCATGCCGGCAACAAGATCGCAGATGGTTCTTTCCTTCCCATAGATCTCAAACTTGCGGTGACTCTCCTCGGGCAGAAGAGACGGCGTTTTCAGGTAGGTTTCAAATATCATGGCAAGAACACGCTCCACCTTGATACGCATTCTTTCAACCTTGTAGTGCCGGTATAGTCTGTTTTTAAGAAAGCTCTTCAAAAAATCATTCTGTTCCGCGACGGCGGGGCTGAAAGAAACAAGGCGGCCCTCCTGTCGCCGCACGTCCGGCATGCTTTGCACATTGCACATGGCGATGTTGTCCTGGGCCGTGTGGACAACGTCGCCGATAAGCCGGCCTATCAGGGTGCTGATAGTCTGATAGACATGACGTGTTTCATTCAGCAGGGGATATCTCTGGCCGACATCGGCAAACGTCTCCCTCCATAAAGGGACGCTCTTCAAGGCGTCGAGGGTAATGTACCCCGCATTGAGACCATCGTCGATATCGTGGTTATTGTACGCAATCTCATCGGCCAGATCAATGATTTGCGCCTCCAGAGTGGGTGGTACCCCGGGAGAATATTCTTCGGCCTCCGGCCAGACCAGACGGTTCTTGCCGGAGTGCTTGACGATGCCCTCCCGGGTTTCCCAGGTAAGGTTCAAGCCGCAGAAATCCGGGTAGCGCTCTTCCAGAAGCTCGACAATGCGCAGACATTGATGGTTGTGTTCAAAGCCGCCATAGCCCTCCATAAGGCGGTTGAGTACCTCTTCACCGGTATGACCGAAAGGCGTGTGGCCGAGATCGTGCGCCAGGGCCACGGCTTCGACGAGGTCTTCATTAAGGGACAGACGACGCGCTATACCACGGGCAATCTGCGCAACTTCAAGTGAATGTGTAAGCCGAGTGCGAAAATAATCACCCTCGTGGTTTACAAAAACCTGTGTTTTGTACTCGAGCCGCCTGAAGGCTGCGCAATGGATAATCCGGTCACGATCACGACTGAATGCCGTTCGCTCATCTCGAAACACCTCCTGGTAGCGTCTCCCACGGCTTTGATTGCTGCGGGCGGCATATGGAGCAAGGTCTGGGCGTTCCACGTATACCTCCAAATTATAGGGGTCTTCTTGACCGAATGGGTGCGCTATGCTAGATTTTTCGCCAAATTTTTGATGAAATCATCGAAGGCTCGCCTTGCGGGGCCGCAGGGCTGCATGGCGCAATTTTTACGGCGTCACCGATTTAATCAGAATGAAGGAGCGTTCGGGTGCGCATTATAAGCGGAACTGCAAAAGGGAGAAAACTCAAACAGTTCAAGGGCCAGCGCATCCGTCCTACGGGAGACCGGGTTCGGGAAGCTGTATTCAGCAGTCTCCAGAGTCGCTTCGGGACATTTGAAGGACTGAAAATACTGGATCTTTTCGCCGGTACTGGGGCGCTCGGCATCGAGGCGCTCAGCCGCGGGGCCGCAAAGGCGGTTCTTGTCGATCAGAGCCCACAGGCCGCAGATATCATCGCCGACAACATACGCTCCTGTGGCATGGCCGAACGTGCCGATTTTTTCAGAGCTTCGGCAGACAAGATTTTTGACAGGCTGGTACGATATGCCCCGTTCGATATCATATTTCTCGACCCGCCCTACAACCAGGGTTTGATTGGACCAGCCTTACGCGGAATCATAAAAAACAGTCTGCTGTCCGAAAAAGGTGTCGTGTGCGTCGAATCGGCGCGTGACGAACAAGTGCCGGTGGATGTCCTCGAAGTCGTCACAATGAATCGCAAGGAATATGGTGCAACTGTCGTGACTTTTCTTTCCCTCTCCATCCCAGAGGCAACCTCCCGATGAAAAAACGTATTGCGGTTTATCCCGGCTCCTTCGATCCCATCACCAACGGCCATCTGGATATAATCCATCGGGGTCTTCAGATATTTGACGAGTTGATTGTGGCAATTGCTCACAATGTCTCCAAAAAAGCCCTGTTTTCCATTGATGAAAGGCTG
Organism: Syntrophotalea sp.; assembly: GCF_050253115.1. Classification (NCBI taxonomy): domain Bacteria; kingdom Pseudomonadati; phylum Thermodesulfobacteriota; class Desulfuromonadia; order Desulfuromonadales; family Syntrophotaleaceae; genus Syntrophotalea; species Syntrophotalea sp. The sequence continues at coordinate 7,571 of NZ_JBFWJQ010000086.1, read as the reverse complement.
GCATTGATCCGGGAAAGCGTCAAGGATTACCCACAGGTTCGGGTCGACACCTTCCAGGGTTTGCTGGTGGACTACATGACACGGCAGGGGGCCAGAATCGTATTGAGAGGTTTGCGGGCGGTTTCGGATTTCGAGAATGAATTCCAGCTGGCTCAAATGAACCATACCATGAACAGCGAGCTTGAAACCCTTTTCATGATGACTTCCGTTTCCTACGGTTATCTCAGCTCCTCAATTGTCAAAGAGGTCGCCTCCTGGGGAGGCGATATCGATGAGTTCGTGCCCCTTTGCGTTAAAAACGCCCTGAAAAACAAGTTTTTTCAGGAATAGCCAAAAGCGGCCTGCCAACCCCGACGGATCACCTGCAGGAAGCCTTTCGGGTGGGGTTGGCAAGCCGGCTCAGGGGAGCCTGGCCCCCTACTCTACCCAGCTTTCGAGATGGTCGACAAAACGATCCAGGGCACTTACCACCAGCTCTTCAATCCTCAAACCTTTTTCCGCTGAAGCCTTGCCTGGATCTCCCCAGACACCGCCCTGCCAGAACTTCCGCTTATCCCTGACCAGAATGCCTTTGGGGAAGCGCGGAAACTCCCTTGCGGCATCACCTCTGACCAGATGCGGATGAGAATGAAGCATGCGTGATGTTTCAATCTCCCCGGCGTGGGTATCGCCTTCCGTTTCTATCAGCCCCCTGCCCTCTTCCGCGGCCAGTTGATATTCGGTCAATACAGCGATTTTGAGATCGTTGAAACGTTCCAGCAATTCCTCGCCGGCATCGATCAGGGCGGCACTGTGGGTTCCTCCGGCATGCCCGGTAAGCAGAATGAAATTCCGCAAGCCGTGCCTGTAAAGGGAAACCACAACATCGCGAACAAGCGCCTTCAGGGTTTGCGTCGTGATGCTCAAGGTCCCGGGGTGACAGCAGGTGGACCGGCAAACCCCGTAGGGTATGGCGGGCGCGACAAATATGCAGCGCCGTTCGGCTAACCGCCGTCCCACGGACACCGCCTGCAAGGTGTCGGTCGACAGGGGAAGATGCGGGCCATGCTCTTCCGTTGACCCGATGGGGATGTAGACCGTGCGGGTTTTTTCCAGTCCGGCGACAAATTCCGGCATGGTCATGTCTTCAATGATCATAAAAAGACTCCAGGAGGCACGGAAGACGTGTAGCGATTATAACAGGTTCATAAAAACATGCATTTGCGGGACAACCCTGACATTGGCATGCTGTTTTGCCACCGCCGCCTGCAGACAGAGGAGATGGTTTGACGACATGCCGATCTTTCCCTGCTGGGTGACGGGTTGCAAATAGACACTGGTGTCAGGGGACATCTGGCGCACCATCCGACCCAGATCGATCATTTCTTCGACAGGCGTCTCCTCGCCCACAACAGCCTTCACACAAACTTTGGTTCTGCTGGCTATTTCCAAAAAAGCCCGGTGCAGCTTCCAGGGTGTGGCAACACCGGTTACGGAAGAAAGTTTGACATCCATGGATATCATATCCAGGTGGGGCACCAGCGGCTCCAGGGCCGCGGCACAGGTGCCGTTGGTTTCAAGGTGCAAAGGCAGAATTTCCCGCAGGACCGGGGCCCAGTTCAGCAAGACCGGCGCCTGAAGCAGGGGTTCGCCGCCGGTGAGGCTTATGGAATGGTGCATGCCGGGAGATGCGTCCACCCAAGCGCTCACCAAAGAGGCTATGACTTCCAGAGATACGGGATTGGCGATGCCACGAAACTGCCCCGACCCGGGAGCATCCTCGACGCGGCAATGCTCCCGAAGCGAGTAATCGGTATCGCAATTAGCGCAATGCAGATTACAGCCTGCCAGTCGAATGAATATCTGCCGATACCCGACCAGTTCCGCTTCGCCCTGGATAGACGAAAATACTTCAAGCAGCTGAGCATCATTGCAGGGCATAACTTGCACAGGCATTTTCGGATTCCCAGATACAAACGCTTTCAATAACCACAGCCTCGTTGAATACCTGCTGCAGTTCCTCGAAAACAAATCGCGCAATGTTTTCCGATGAAGGGCTTATGTCTTTAAAAAATGGCAACTCGTTAAGGTATTTGTGGTCGAGAAGACCAAGAATGCGTTTCGTTTCCTTTTTGAGAACCTTGAAGTCGATACCCAGTCCGGACTTATCGAGTTGCCGCGTCGCAACCGTGACTTCAACCTTCCAGTTATGACCGTGCAGGTTTTCGCAATCCCCCTGATAATGCATGAGATTGTGAGCTGCCGCAAAATAAGTGCTAATCATCAAGCGATACATTAACTTTTCAGCTCCATTTATCTGTATTGTCGTATGTTGTTTCGCAGGAAGCATCCGCTTCGGAAATGTCGGATGTCACTGGAACACGATACTCCTCATCGATCCACGCCCCGAGGTCGACCATGCGGCATCGACGGGAACAGAAGGGACGCCAGGGATTATCCTCCCAGCGTGTCGGCACGCCGCAGCGGGGGCATTTGAATTGTCGTGGGTTTTTCGGGTCCATCCTGAGCCAATCCGCATCTGGAGTTTGAATATGATTCGTGCACGGATATTAATAGCATACCGTCAACTGGTGTGACAATCCAAAGCCGCCGGAATGAAAAAAGGGCCAGGCACGATACCTGACCCCGAATCAAGCTATTGGAGCGGGAAACGGGATTCGAACCCGCGACCTTCAGCTTGGGAAGCTGACACTCTACCACTGAGTTATTCCCGCCTGATGAGAGCCGAATTATAGGAGCGGCCCCCGGCATTGTCAATGGGTTTTTTGACACCTTTTCTCCAAAAAGGTATAGGCCTGCCTGATGTTGCAGACCCTTCCTGCGATTTCTTCCCGTCGCAGAGCACGCAAGGCGCGCCCTGTCTCCGGTCCGGGTTCCACGCCAAATCGCTGCAGCAGACAACGACCATCCACCAGATCCCGAAGTGGCGCCGCAACGGTAAACTCCCGGGCCATGGCAATCGCTTCCAGGGCGGCGCGGCGGTTTTGATGCCAACCGGCCGCGGCCAGAAACAGCAGACATCCTACGGCATCGTGGCCGAGGTCCGCAGTCCACCAGTATCGGCCGCGAGCCCCACAGCACAATCGCTGCACATCCGACAATCGGGAAAAAGCCAATTCCAGGTAGCCGCGGATCGCCCTGCTGGCCGTTCGGCTGAATTTCTGGTTTAAGAGAAAGGTCTTTGCCGCAGCAGGTTCGATGGCGCGCAGTATCATCGTCAGGTTGAACGCCGCTCTGCGGGTCATGCCCTCTTCCAGCGAATGCCCAATACTGGTCTGAAAAAACAAATTCGTTTGCATGTCCTGAATGTTGCGTCCCAGCATTTCCAGCGCCGCCACAATCTCATTGTTTTTGCAGGCATGGACTTCTCCGAAAAAATATCGGTGCAGACCAATGGAGACCAGACGGCGGTAGACAAGGGCCGGCCTGACATGGTCGAACAGCAAGCCTGTTTCCCTGCGAATCCGCTCGGCGGCAACGCCGGCGATGCCGCACGCCGCGGCGCGCATGGCGGACAAGGTATCCGGACAGGGTTCGACCCCCATGTTTGTCCAGTGACGCAACCCCTTCAGGATGCGAAGCGGGTCGTCCTTCAACACGTCGCGGGAGCAGATCCGCAATCTGCCCGAACCCAAGTCACCAAGCCCGCACAGGGGATCATAAAAATCCTCCCCTTGCGTCTCTCCACGGACGCGCATTGTCATGGCATTGATGGTAAAATCCCGCAATTTCAGGTCCTCCAGGAGACCAGGGGACCGCAGGGGTGCAAAATCACAGGAAACCTGAGTATCATTAAAAGGCAGAAGGATGCGGCTTTGCCGACGCGATTCATCCAGAAAAAACCAGCGACCACCAAAATTGCGGGCAAGGGTTCTGGCCAGAGCGGTAGGATCAAAGGCTGCAGCAAAATCCAGATCGCTGCAGGCTCTGCCGAGGAAAAGATCGCGAAGCGCGCCGCCTACCAGATAGAATGGCGCAGCGTCGGGCAGCAGTTTTGCAAGCTGCGCAAAGGGGAAAAGCCCGTTCAGTTCATCACAGACCTGATTGACTGATCTCATGACATCACGCTTTCCGGAAAGCGACGCATATGGCAAAGCCCGCTGTAAGCGGGCTTTGCCATACTACATCAGGAAAGGTCACCGGCCGCCTGGTATATCAGGTCAAACAACTCAGGGAGATGCTCTTCCTCGATACAACTGAAGGCGATGCGAAGATCTGTCCGATTGATGGCGATGGTGCCGATTCCGTAATGATCCAGCAGGTGCAGCCTCAAACTCTCCGCATCAACGTTTTTGAGCTTGAGACACATGAAATAGCCTGAATTGAATGGATAAAAACTCCATGCATCATCGTAACGCCCGCTCTCCAGAACCTGTCGCGTTTTCAGGGCGCGACTTTTCATGATTTCGAATTTCTGCTGTTTTTGAGTTTCGTAATCGGACGATCTGAGACCTTCAATCACAAAGGTTTGCGACGGATGAGGACAATTGGAGATGGTTCCGCGGATAATGCCGAGAGTTTTATTCTCCAGTACCTGAATGACATTGGATGCTGCTGTTGCTGCACAACCACCAAAAGTTATGAATCCGACCCGGAATCCCCAGACAAATTCCTCTTTGGTTGCTCCGTCAATTTTGACGGCAAGAATACGCGGATGCAGATCCACCAATTTGCCAAACAGGGATTCCTTGAGACAATCCTGATAAAAAAGCCCGAAGTAGGCGTCATCCGTAACCGCGACGATATTGCAGCCATTATCGGCTTCCTGACGCAGAACCTCCAGCAGAGCGTCGCCTTCTGCGACGCTTGGCGTATAGCCGCTGGGATTGTTCGGAAAGTTCAAGACAACCACGGCCTTGCCTTTTTCCCGGGCGACACTTTGTAAGACCTGTCGGAAGGCTTCTATGTGATAAGCGCCGCTTTCGGTAAAGGTGGTATGCTTGCGTATTACCCCGCCCCGGCGAACCCCAAAAGTAAGGTTGTAGTTACCCCACATCATATCTGCCATGATGACCTGGTCGCCTTCGTCGACGAAAAGGTCGGCCACAATGGAAAGACCATGGGTAAGCGCGCTGGTAACAATCGGCGTGCCGAAATATTTTCCCGTCAGAGAAGGATTTTCCCGCAACATCTTTTCACGCCACAGGTTGCGGAGTTTCGGTTTCCCGGCAGGGGGGGCATAACCATAAAGGTCCGAAGGCTTGAAGGCGGACAATTTTTCATGAATACAGGGCAGATACATAGGTTCGCCGTTCTCGGTGGCAATCCCGATCGTGGCGTTGAATTTATGGGCCTTGGTTTTTGCCTCAGCGGATTGTGTCAAAATTCCTTTGGGAAAATAGAGTTCTTTCCCCAGCCGAGAAAGCAGGTCAAGAGCCGAGGAACATTCCTCTTCCAACTGCTTGTTCAAGGCGAGCGCCAGCGGATTCACGGTTTTTCCTCCCCAGGTTCAGGCTTTTAAACCAGCCGTATTCGGAAGAATCTGCATCGGCTGGCAGGTTTGCAGTTAAAAAATCAGGGTGATCGGAGCCGAGACATGCAGCACCACAGGTCTGCGGGCTTGGATGATTTGAAGGCCGAGCGACTGTTTGCCCCTGTCGGCGGTGCGCATTAAATCAGGAAAGAATGTTTTTTTCAACGTAAATATACTCCCTGCCCGCAAGCAGTTCGAGTGTCGGATGGATTTACCACTCCAGCCCGGAAAACGTCCGAATGCCGGCGTCCTGTCCGATGACTTTGTAAATCCGGATGCCGTCCCAGGAACACTCGAGAATGCCGTCATGAATGGCCCAGCTGCGCCCGCGGACGGTCCGGTTCATCCCCGGTTGCCGAAAGGCACTGGATCCATCGAGTTTTTGGGTAAGATCTCCATCGTCACGAAAGCCGGCATCGATGCGCCGCATAAGGTTATAGCCGCAGAGATAACCGAACCCCATCTCCTCATACAGAAGCGCCGTATTATACGAAAGGGGTTCGGCAACGATGGTGTCGATGCCGAGATCTTCGGCAAATTGTTCAAACAAACAAAAAAACTCCCGGAACAGACCGAGTCCGGGGAGCACCTGGTGGGGGCAGAGGCCTGCGCGCATTGCGTCTATTTCTTCAGGTATGTTGCGAGTCAGGGTGCCCAGGCAATTGTCCCGCCCCTCGGCATCGCGGTCGATGTCGTATCTTCGTCCATCGATATTATTGATAATACACAATGTCAGTTCAAGTTGCCCATAGGGCGTATCTGCGGCCTGCATGAAAAACAGGCAATCGCGATCTGCCTCGGACCTGCGCACTTCGATCCGGACCAAACCCAGATTTTCCGGGCAGATGTAGCGAATAAGCGGCCCATTGCGCCCCGCGGCCCTCCAGCGGGGATCCTGCAGAATCGACGCCGGAATCAGGGTTCGATAAATCGCTTCCCTTCGCGCGGCACTGGTATTGTTGAGATTCCTGAGGGAGCCGAGGGATCCGGTTGTTTTCCATGAAAAGTTCAAGAAAAACCTCCTCCCCTGCCGAATATGGTCATGCCATGAAGCGGGAATAGCCGTCTTTCCAGAAAAGCCAGATTTCTGTCAAACTGTTCCTGAGCACGGCAGAAGTCATCGGGATGGGCAAGATGCGGCTCATCGCGCAAGGCCGTTGTCGCATAGCCAAGCGTCTTCAAAGTCGAAAGAATCTCCTCGGGCAGATCATCCGCAACTTTTTGATCGCTCATCACGGCCCAAAGCAATGTCCACCCCCGTGCCGTATTGAGTCTGTCATAGCCTCCGCCACCGAGAGCAACCCAGGGCAGTCCCGTCCGCCGCAGCAGACGAGCGGCCAGCTCAACGGATCCGGTGGTCATTTCGAGCCTTGTCAACGGATCGGTTCTCAAAATATCCATTCCCATCTGCGAAACCAGTACATCGGGTTGATAGGCATGCAGCAACGGCATGACCACGCGTCGCAGGGCCTGCTCGAAAACCAGATCGTCGGAATGCGGGGCAAAGGGAAGGTTTACCGTGTACCCATATCCGGCTCCCGCGCCTAATTCCCTGACAAAACCCGAATAGGGAAAAAAATCCTTTCCGGTCTCATGCAGGGATATGGTAAGAACCCGGTCCGTCCGATAAAATGCCTCCTGAACGCCATCTCCATGATGAGCGTCAAGGTCGATATATGCAACCCTCAGGCCACGGTTCACCATGGCGTTTATGGCAATGACCGCATCATTGAGATAACTGAACCCCGAAGCCCTCGCCGCATGAGCATGATGCCATCCGCCTGCCATGTTGAATGCGCAGTGGCACCCTTCATCGAGCACCTGGCGTACAGCTTCCAGGGTTGCACCGCAGCATAGGCGGACCCAGTCAAACACCCCGGGGAAAACCGGATTTTCATGGTCACCGAGGCCGAATCGAAAATCGGCCCGGCGACCTTCGGCCTCACTGAATTCTTTGAGTTTTTCAAGATACCTGAATCAGTGAATTTACAATCGTAATTTCTCGTTTGATCTTTGACAATCAGCTGATTTTGCTGGGCTTTTCTGCTACTATTGAACCGCTTCAAAATTCACCCAAGGAGATTTTTTCGTGATGTTT
>NZ_JBFWJQ010000085.1:0-10891 GCF_050253115.1 Syntrophotalea sp. | reverse complement strand
TATCAGGACATGGAATCTTGCTCCCAGCTTGACACTCATTGTGGGCGACCGGGTACATGATGTGATTGGAGGAAAAAGCAACGGCATAATGACGGCACTCGTTACCTATGGTTATGGAACCCGGCGTGAGATCGAAGCGGCAAATTCTGACTACATTTTTGAATCTCCATCTGAGTTAGTTTTCATCCGGAAACGGCCCTTTTCCGCCATGGCGGCGTCAATCCGCAGGCTTGCTTGTGCGGCGTACCGATGTACGCCTCCGCGCAGCCCCTTGATTTCCTTGCCACAACGAAAAATTGCTCGTTTCCCATATGAAAACCACGATGTATCCATCCGGAGATTCCGGATGGATAAGAGTTAGTGAAAATCTTTCAAACAAAACGCGCGACGAACCATCCGCTCGACCAGACGGCTGACTCTGGGTGGGTGCCGGAGTAAATGTATAAATCCTTGTAATTACGAATAAAGGACATGTTTTTGCAGTTGTGTTTCTGAACTCACTCCCCCTCTAACGCTAATTGTTGGGAGAAAACCATGATTAAAGAAAATCAGGTTGGCTTGTTTTTTCTGGGGCTGTTTGTAGCTATTGGCTTAGCTGTCTCCGGCTACTTTATAGGACAAACTTTGTACAATTCCAAAGTTGCCCTCAACACAGCAGAGGTTAAAGGTTTAGCTGAAAGGAGGGTTACAGCAGATCGGGTTAATTGGACAATCGCTTATAAAGTGTCCGGCAATAATAAAGAACAGATACCGAGATTATACGAACAAGCCGAAAAGCACAAGGAGACCATTAAAGATTTACTTAAAGAGAATGGTTTTACCGAAGATGAAATTCAGCTAGGAGTTCTGAGTTACGAGTTTTTTGAATATCGAGATGAAAACCAGAAATTGGTTGATGAAGCACATAGATTAACAGGGACCATTAGTGTTGAATCAAATAAAGTCGAACTCGTCAGTAAAGTTCGAAGTAACGTAAATAAACTGATTGCTAAAGGTCTTGATATTGAAAACAGACCACCTTTATATCATTTCACCAAGTTGAATGAAATAAAACCGGATATGCTTAGCGAAGCTACCAAAAACGCACGCATCGCTGCCAACGAGTTTGCTAAGAATGCCAATGTGACTGTTGGTGGAATCCGAAGTGCACGACAAGGAAATTTCATTGTCGTCGATGCCGGAGAACAATATGGCGATTCCGCAAAAATTGAAAAAGATGTTCGTGTTGTTACAACAATAACCTTTTATTTGAATGATTGATAAAGCCAGCTTGATTCATTTTTAATTTCAACAGGTTGGCCTGGTTTGCCCCCAGCTACCGTGCCCCCTATTGACCGTAGGCAGGAGGCTCTTTGAATGTTGAACCTTGAATTTCTCATCACTTCATTTGTCGTGGTCCTCATACCCGGTACGGGAGTCGTTTTCACCATATCTACCGGTCTCAGCCATGGCCGAAGGGCCAGCGTGTTTGCGGCACTGGGTTGCACTTTGGGAATTTTGCCCCATCTCCTGGCGACAGTGCTGGGACTGGCGGCTCTCATGCACACCAGCGCCCTCGCTTTTCAAACCCTGAAGTACGCTGGTGTTGCATACCTGTGCTACATTGCCCTTGCCACCTGGCGGGACCAGTCGGCTCTTGCCGTTGAAGCAGGCTCTTCTGCAGGCAAGGCCACGGATCTTGTTTTGAAGGCGTTCCTGATAAATATTCTCAACCCGAAGCTAACCATCTTCTTCCTGGCTTTTCTTCCGCAGTTTGTTCAACCAGGGGCTGCTGCGCCAGTCTTCCAGCTTATCCTGCTTAGCGCCGTTTTTATGGCCATGACGTTTGTCGTATTTGTTGTCTATGGCTTTCTTGCGCATGCGTTCCGGAAAGCGGTCATCGATTCGCCACGAGTCCAGATCTGGCTTCGCCGCAGTTTCGCAGCAACCTTTGCTGGCATGGCGGCCGAACTCTCATTCGCCGATAAATGACGGCCAGCCACCAGGTCAACCGGACTGGTGACACAGGGGCGTTTTCCGTTCAGGTTTCCACGAGGCGGGCCCGTTTCATTGTGCCGGTGAGAAAATCGTTATGTGATGAACATTTGACGGTCCAGGTTTTTTTGAAAAGAATCTGCCGGGGAATTTATCTGATAAAAATTACGCCATTTCGCAAAGGGAATGTTGATTATGGGAAAAATCATCATGTTGTTTATGCTTGTAGCTTTGTTGCCAGGTTGTGCAAAACCCCTTTACTCGGTTGACCCGAACGGAAGCGTGGCTTCTGTCACCTATATCAGGCATGATGTCAATCATTATATTTCAGAAGAAACCGGGACAATTGTTCCCCGGGGAGAAAAGGATAAGTTCACCGGGAAGTTGATCTCAACCGAATGCCGCCGCACATTTCCAACGGTAATTTATCTTTACAAGTCCGTGGAATGTTCAGGCAATCCGGTTGTCATGGGCCGTCTTGACCTGAAAAAAAGCGACGATGCTACGGCCACCTTTAAGGTCAAGGCGGGTGTGCCTTTGATTAACAGTTACCGGACAAAGTTTCAAACATGCGAGAGGGACTGCTACAAGCATTTTTATACATCGTCCGTATTTGTTCCGGAGGAGAACGCAAAATATGAAGTCGTTTTAGAGCCAATTGACGGTGTCGCTGTTTACAAACTGAAAAATGGTAGAAAAATCAAACAGAAAGTTGATTCAAATTTATCAGAGTCTTGCCAATATTAAGCTAAAATGCTCTGGTTTTTGAAATAGCGAGGTATATAAAAATGCAGATTACAGAACGTATACATGCGCTAAAAATACCTTTTAAGGTGCCTGTTTCTCAGAAAGTTTCGCTCGATAGGTTCGCGTATGTTTATCTTGTTTTTGGCGACAAAATACATTTAATCGATAGCGGTGTGGCTGGTGCCGCAAAGGCAATTCTGGCGTACATAAAAGAGCACGGAAAAGAACCGGAGGACATTGCTTCTTTAATTCTTACCCATTCCCACCCCGATCACATTGGTGCAGCCAAAAGTATAAAAAAGCTGACTGGTTGTACGGTTTTTGCCCATAAAATCGAACAGGATTGGATTGAAGATACCGAACAACAATTTAAAGACAGGCCGGTCCCCGGATTTCAAAGTCTTGTGGAAGGTTCTGTAGAAATTGACAGATTTATTTCTGATGGCGAAATATTAGAATTGGAAAATAGCCTGTTTTGCACCATAGCTCACACCCCCGGCCATTCAAGAGGTTCTGTTTCACTGCGGATTGAAGAGGAAAAGTCTTTATTCTCAGGCGATGCCTTGATTTTCCCTGGTGACTTGCCAATCTACGAGAACATTGCAAATTCCATTGCCTCCATCAGAGCATTGCAAAAAATAGACAATCTGGAATATTTGTTCTCATCCTGGGAGTCTCCAATGCAAGGTCAAGAAAACATACGCAAGAGAATGGATGAGAGTATTTTATATCTCAACCGCATCCACGCTGCCGTTCTCAACAACAGCAATAATTCGCCACAGCAAAATATCATGGAGTTATGCCAGAAAGTAGTCAGTGAGCTTGGACTGCCATCTTTGGCCGTTATGCCGCTTGTTGCCAAAGCATTCGCATCGAGTCTTGCTGTTGAATCAATTTAGTATCCATCCGGAAACTTTGGATGAATACCGCGTCGTTTTCATGTGGGGAACGATCTATTTTTCGTTGTGGCCAGGCAATCAGGGGATTGCGCGTAGGCGCACATCGGTTCGCCGCGTCACGCGCAGGATAGGGAAGCGGACAGTCTGCGGTTGTCCGAAAGGCGAGGCCGGGGGCGGCCCGGGTCACACACAAGTCTGCGGATTGACGCGGCCGGTCATCGAACCGATATTTGAAAATCTCCATTTTTCCTTGAATTTACCTATCATGGATGTTCCCGGAATTCTTGCCTGATACAGGCATTTTTGTGAAAGGAAGGATGTGCCATGAATGAAGAAAAATGCTGCGAACTTGCGGAGCAGGCCTATGAGATCGCATATGAGCTGGATTCAAAATATGGCTGTTGCCCCCAATGTGTTTTGAGTGCCGTAAAAACGGTGATCGGGGACGAGGTGACAGATGTGCTGATCAAGGCCAGTCATGGCTTGTCAGGCGGCGGCGCTCTTGTCGGTACCGGTTTATGCGGCGCTCTGACAGGCGGAATCCTTGCCCTGGGCGCGAGGTATGGACGGGATCCCGATGCATTCAGCTCCGGCCCGGGTCTGGAAAATTTCCATGCGGGACGTGAACTTGTCTATCGCTTCGAGTCCGAGTTTGGCGGCATCTCGTGCGAGTATCTGCAACAGCGATTCAGCGGACGCACCTGGAACTTCTGGAACGCCAGCGAGTACCTGATGTTCGCCAATGAGCGCGGGAACCGGTGCGCCCGGGTCAGCGGCCTGGTGGCAAAGTGGGTTGTCGAGATGCTGCTTTCCTGATGCGGTAGCCGCTAGTGAAAACTTCGCCAGGCGAAATGCGGGAGATTCCCCGGGGCAAGGACAGAGCCGGGACGTTCGTCTAAAAAACCGGGCTGCCCATTTTGCAGGGAACAGCCCGGTATCCATTTGGCTTTTACCCTTGAAAAACCTGTTTGGATGCGATCCATGGGCCTTGGGTTTCACCCTGGCCTCGCAAATCGATCAGAAGGTTGCCGTCCAGAGGCCATGAATATTGCAGTAGGCACGGGCAACAACCTCACTGTCCGGTGTACAGAACTCCGCGTCGGGATTTTCACCGGCTTCGCAAACAAGGGCTTTTGCCTTGCCCGGGGTGCCGCTGATGCGGAACTTGACTACCGGCTCTTCACCGGGTTGCAGGCGCTGGCGACAAACCTTGCCGTCGACAACCAGTTCGACCCACTCGATGTAGTGTTTTTCCTCCATCGGATGCGCCATGCTGCCGACTTTGACCTTGAACCCTGACATGGTTTTTTCGATGACAGGTACATGTTTTTCCTTGGCCGCATCGACAGTATTCTCAACCATCAGCTTCATGGCCGCACCGCAACAGATCAATTCGCCAGCTCCTTCATGCACGACTTCAACAATATTCCCACAGGCATCGCATTTGTAGATTTCCAGCAGCTTCGGCATTGGCTCCTCCTTGTATGGCTGGTTTGTTTGCATTCAAAACCGCGTCTTCTTCCAACTCCGGAAAATCGACAACCCTGCAAGGGACCTATGGTCCCTTGCTTATACAGCAGCGACCGGCCCCCGCACCGTGGCTATCTTCCGATGATGTGAAAAAAATTGTTCTTTTACTATAACACGCCAATTCTCATCAGCAACTTTGCAGGTCACTGCAAAGCCCTGGAGGGGAATCCCGGAATCCCCGCCCATGGACCCGTTCTCCTGGGGGCGGGGAGTGACTACGGAGCCTTGTGCCCGGGACTACGGCTGGCGCATTGTCTTTCCGGCCATCCGGATGATGTCGTCCAGCGGATTGCCGTCGCCGTTCAGGTCGAGCATTGCGGCAAAGTTTGACGTTGTGGCGCCGCGACCGCCAAGCAGGCCCTTCAGCAGGCTGGCGAGCCCTTTCGGGGAGCGCTGTGATGCTGTGGTGGCGGTACTACCCTGCTTCGCCATGTAGCCCGTAACCAGCATCGCCAGCATCGGCAGCATCTTTTTCAGCAGTGTCTGGTCGAGGCCCGATTGTGATGCTGCGTTCTGTGCGACAGCACGGCTGACGTCTTTGGACCCGAAGATTGTTCCAAGGATGTTGTTGCCGCGGCTTACGTCCGTCGGCTGCGCTGCCAGCACCTGGTCGAAAAGGCCGCCACCGCCTAGTTGGCCGAGCAGGCCGCCGAGGCCTTCAAGACCCGTGGGCTGCGATTGTGCCTGCTTCTTGAACCCGCCGAGGATAGCCGGGATGAGAGCTTCGGCACCGCTTGCAGCCTGGGTTTCGTCGATGTCCAGTTCTCGCGCGATAGATTGGAGTCCGCCCATTTTGGCGAGGATGTCGGTGATCTGCATGTGTCCGATCCTTTGCTTTGATGGTTGCCCTTCTGGCTCAGTCCAAAAGGTCCGGGGGTATATTGCCGCCGTTGGAGACTTTGCTATTCTCTTTTCTGGTTTGTAAGGTTATGTGACCCGGCCAGGTCGCAAGGGTACATAGCCTTCTGCTCCCTGATAGTATACAATTTCCGAGAGAGTTTTGAGGTCCCCGTAGCCGGGGTTGGAAAAAAACATACCGGGAGTCACGGAACACTTTCCCTGTCAGGGAGTGCCCCGTTTCGGTATGGCGCAGTAAATAATGGTTTGGGATATCGGGTGACTGAAAATGCATAAAAAGACCATTGCCATTGTTACGGACAAGCCGAAATCGGTCTTCAACTCCTCCTATCTGATCAGCTATTTGATACCCTTGTGGCAGGACCGGGGCCACCGGGTGGTGATAAGCACGAAGTGGCCCTTTCCTGATGCCGATGTCGCTCTTCTGCATGTTGATCTCACCAGAGTGCCGCTTGTTTATCGCTTGATATCCAAAAAATACCCGGTGGTTCTAAACGGAAACTTCCCTGATAATTCCAAAGCGATAGTAAGCCAGCACCTGTTGAAGATTGAGGATCATTATGCTGGACCCGTTATCGTCAAGACCAATGGCAATTTTGGCGGCATGCCTGATATCGCTAAAAGTTCCAAAGGGGATAGCCGCAGGGTGCTGAATGAAACATCCAATTTGGAAACGTTGAATTGGCACGCTATCCGGGCGATAAGTCCGGAAAGTTATCCTGTTTTTCGCGACAAATCAGACGTTCCGGCAGGGGTGTGGCGCAACAGGCATCTGGTGGTGGAAAAGTTCCTGCCCGAGTACGACGGTAATGGTCTGTATCGCATGCGGGCCTGTTTCCTTTTTGGCGATCAGGAAGTAAACATGGTGGTTACCTCGGAAAAACCGGTTATCAAGGGGAGTAATATCTGCAGCAGGGAGTTGTTGGATGAACCGGCTCCCGAGGCGCTCAGGGTTTTGCGAAAAAAGCTGAAAATCGATTTTGGCCGGTTGGATTATGCCGTCTCGGAGGGCAGGGTCGTTCTTTACGATGCCAATAAAACCGCGACACTGAGCCGGCAGTCTGGTCTTGAATGGGCCGACAGGGTTATCCGCCCCTTGTCGCACGGCATTGAAAAATATCTGTGAGGTCACGTATGGCAAATATTGAATGGAATTCCGATGTCGTCTATTCCAGAATCATGAGCCAGACAGACAAAAAACGCTACGCCGCAGGTTCTCCCGACCCCTGCGAGGTCGGCGTGTATGCCGGCTGTCTGCCCGAAAACAGCTCGATCGGCGTGGTTCTGGGGATGACGCCCGAGTTGCGGAATATGGCGGCACAACACTGCAGTCAATTGATATCCATCGATCATAGCGAGGCGGCCATTGCCACCTACAAGGATTGGCTGGCGCCGGCGCTGCGGCACAAGGAGCAGGTGGTGCACGGCGATTGGAGCGCCCTGGAGAGCATTTTACCGGAAGCTCCGGATTTCATTCTCGGGGATGGTGTTTTTGGCAATATCGTTCCAGTTGACAAGTATTCAAATCTGCTTTGCGCGATAAGAGCGGCTTTGTCCCGCAAAGGCTGTTTTGTTACGCGACATTGTCTGATGCCCGAAGCGGTTTTGGACAAACCGGAGCACCGTCGGGATCTCCTCGAAAAGTTCCGCCGGCACCTGATAGACGAAGCCGGGTTTGGTTTGAGCATGCGCCTGCAGGGATATGTTGATATTGCCTACGACAGAGCCGGCTTTGTCCTGGATAACGCGAAAGTGTTTTCGGCGGTCGACAGGGATCATGAATCCGGCATGCTTTCATTATCCGAATATCAGATAATCCGGCGCTAACTGTTTGGCGGGTTGAACACCATCCCTACGAGAAATGCCTGGGAAGCATTGTTGCATAAGGCCGGTTTCACCTTTGAGCGACGGCATTGCCGGGGAAAATACTGGTACGATTATTACCCGATATATGTCTACCGCCCTTTGTGAACCCCCAAGCGGGAGATGAAAACGGAAGCGGTCCCGGTCCCAGATCGCCACAGAGATTCTCCCAACAGGCCGGTCAGTTCCTCAGCGTTGCCGTTAACCGATGTGGCTGTAGCAGCAGGTCCAGAGCATCGTTGATATCGTTACAGACAATATCCGCAGCTTGCATCGCAGCGATAGCGGCTCCTTCTTTCTGAACAACACAGACTCCCAAGGCCGCATGTTGCAGCAACATGCCATCATTCCTCCCATTTCCAATCGCCAGTACACTTTTCAGACCCAGATTCTCGGCATATTCCAGTTTGGCCTGATCCTGCCGGTTTTTACCGATAATTTTCAACGTACAGGAAATCTTCGCCAGTTCCGAGCGGGCACTCGCGTTGGTATCGGCGGTAATGACATGCAGGGAAACCAATGGACTCAACTCTTCGAGTCGTGAGGCGACCCCGGGAATCAGCTTGCCATCGACAGCAAGCGTGCCGTTGAAATCGAGAATGACATGTTCAATTGTGAGGCTTTCTTTGTCGGGAATATGGAGGGACAGCATGAAACACCCCTTTGCTTGAAAGATATGACAAAGCCAGGCCCGGCTGGACTTGTATCCGGTATTTCGGGCAATTGCGGAAAAGTTCTGCTTATTCACGAAACAACGGTACTGTCATCAAACGTGACGATATGATCGGAAATACGGCTTACCTGCTCCAGATAATGGGAAACCAGCAGAATGGTCAGGCGATCCTTCAGCCCCACAAGAAGCTCTTCAATCGCTGCCATCGACGCCTGATCCAGGGATGAGGTAGGCTCGTCCAGGAGTAACACTTCCGGTTCCAGGGTCAGCGCACGCGCAATGCACAGTCGCTGCTGTTGTCCCCCTGAAAGGCTGCGAGCATCATCATTCAGCCGATCCTTGACCTCGTCCCACAAATTCGCCATCCGCAATGCGTGTTCCACCTTGTGCTCGATCAGCTTCCGGTTTCTTTCGCCGGCCAGTTTCAGAGGAAAGGCGATATTTTTGTGAATGCTCATGGGCAGAGGATTGGGGGCCTGGAAAACCATGGCCACCATTTTCCTCAACTCCGTCACCGGCATGGCGGGAGCATAGACGTCACGAAATCTGCCTTGCAGCTTAATCTCCACCGCCCCGCTCATATCCGCATCCGACACGTTTTCCCACAGACGATTGAGAGTCATTAGAAATGTGGATTTGCCGACACCGGAAGGCCCGGTAAGAGCCGTAATCGCATTCTCGGCAAAATTCACGTTGACATCTTTCAGTATCAGCCGGTTCCGGTAGGAAAAAAATAGATTTTCGACGCGGATTTTGATCGCTTCAGTCATGGTTTGGCTCTGGCTCATGGCCGGTAAAATACGAAGTGCGACAATCCCTTCCTGATACCATAGGCTACTGCGAAAAGGAGGGCACACAAAAGCAGGAGGATAATGGATGCCCCATACCCCCGCATCAGTTCCTCGGGATCGGAATACTGGGATGAAATGTAATAGATATAAAAGGGCAGCGCTTCGAATTGGGCAAAAACAGAACGCGGCACCCCGGCAGAGGCAACAGCCCCGGTCAGCATAATAACCGCCGTATCTTCGGCACAACGGCCAATGGCAAGAATGATTCCGCTCATGATGCCGGAGAGGGACCGGGGGATCAGTACCAGAAAAACATTCTGCAACCGCGTGGCCCCCAAGGCGAGGGCCGTCATGCGAATATTCGAGGGAATACCCTCGAGAGCCGCCTGGGTCGTACGGATAATATAGGGCAAAACGAGCAACGACAGTGCAATGCTCGATATGAGCAGGCACGGACCGATCCGGTTGGAATACTGTTTGTGCAGAAATACGGCAAAGGAAAAACCGAAAAGTCCGATGACGATGGAAGGGATACCGGACAGAACATCAAAAAAAGCATCCAGTGCTCTTTTTATCCGTGAACCGGCATACTCCGCAAGGTAGATGCCCGTGGAGATACCTATCGGGATGGCCAGTACAATGGACAGAATGACAAGAACAAGTGTGCCGGCAATGGCCGGAAAGAGCCCGTCAAAAACCCGGGCCCTGAATAACAGCGCCCGCAACGGAGGGGTATCGCCGAAAATCAAAGACAGATTGAGGGAGGTGTATCCTTTGATAAACAAGTATCCGAGTAGCACCAAAACGGCAGACACCAGGATCAGGCCGGCTATCCACGCAAAAACAATGGAAAAAATTTCGAGAGTCCGGGGTTTCAAGCTTTTTTGTTCTCCGCAAAACTGAGATATCGAGCCAGAAACGTTACCACCAAGGTGAACAGATAGAGAACAACCCCGCAGGAAAAAATCGACCGGAACTCGGGGCTCTCGTAATCCGCGGCGATCACCAGAGCGATATGTGCCGTAAGGGTTCGGGCCGGTTCCAGAACCGATTCGGGAACCCGGACCGAGTTGCCAGCCAGCATCAGTGCCACGAGCGTGTCGCCCACAGCCCGGCCCAAAGCCAGAATAACGCCATTAAGCAGCCCCTTTCTCGCTGAGGGAAGAATAACATAAAGCAGTTTTTGCACAGGACTCGCGCCCAGCGCATCGGCGGCATCCAGATAGGATCGGGGAATTCTGGCGAAACTGTCACAAAAGAAAAGAGTCATGGTGGGTGTGATCATGATGCCGAGCACCAGGGCCGCGGTAAGCACGCACATCCCTGATCCGTCCTGAAAAAGTTCCCGGACAAATGGAACAAGCAGAAAGATACCCACGAAACCATAGATAACCGTTGGGATCCCCGTCATCAACTCGATGAGTCGACGAAAAACCCGGCTGAAAGGTTTCGGAGCAATGGTTGTAATCAGAAAGGAGCAACCGAGGCTGAGGGGAAAAGCGACGGCCAAGCCCAGCAGGGAAATGCACGCCGTACCCACGATCATCGGATAGATA
>NZ_JBFWJQ010000084.1:0-11104 GCF_050253115.1 Syntrophotalea sp. | reverse complement strand
CACCACCAGCGCCAACGCGGTGTCGTCCACGTCGGGGTAGGCGGTATTGGCCCTTTCAAAAGCCCAGCCGCCGGGACGCACACCGCGCACCTTGACCTGCCAGTCGCCCCACCGGGTGATCTGATTGCCCAGAATCCAGTCGAGAGCGGGACGCATCATGGGCGTACCTTCAAAAGTACAGCCGGACTCGAACAGCGCCAGCAAGGTAAACAGGGTATCCCACACAGGGGACTCACTGCACTGCAGATAGGTCCCGCCGTTTTTCTCATACGCCCAGGGAGGGTTGAAAGCATCCAGCCCCTTGCTGATTACGGGATGGGTCAATGCATAACCCTCGACATTGAGCGCGACCAGTGAATAGATCAGGGGTGGCTGGATGCCGCCCCAGCCACCATCGTAATCCTGGTGACGCACGATCCACTCCAGGCAAAGGCTGATGGCTTTTTCACGACCAAACTGCACCGGCAGTCGGCTGTACTTTTTAAGGAACCAGTCAACCACCAGGAAAAAGCGCTCCGCGAGCCCTTTTTCGGTATCCGGAAAACTGTAGTCCGTATTTTCACGGCCACCGGGGAACAATTCATCAAGCCGGCTCGCCGGCGGAAGAGGTTTTACCGGGCGTCGAACCGACAAAATGGTCAGCGGTACCAGCGTGGCACGGGCCCAGCAGGCAAAATCGTAAATATTGAGAGGGCACCATGAGGGCAAATAGATCATTTCAGGTGCCAGCGCCGGTGTTTCTTCCCAGGGCCATTCGCCTATCAAGGCCAACCAATAGCGGGTAAAAACCCGCACCTGCCGAAGCCCTCCATGCTGGAAGATCCAGTTACGGGCCTTGGCCAGACGCACGTCATCGGCCTTGAAACCGGCGGCACGCAATGCGGCGTAGGCTTCGACGGTGGCGTTGATGTCTCCGGCCGGAGCCTGGTAGTACACGGCCCAGGAACCGTCCTCCCGCTGCTCATTGAGTATGGCCTGGACGACCTTGTCGTACTTGGGATCATCCTTTACGCCGAGGAGATGCATCGCCAGGATCCATTCAGCCTCGATGCAGGAGTTGGATTCCAGCATGCCGACCCAGAAACCCTCTTTTTCCTGGTTATCAGCCAGCCAGTCGATGGCGCGCTGTATGCCATCATCCAGCCCATCGGCTGTAACTGCCTCAGAATTCAGCTGCCGAATGACGTTCAAGGGACCAGTGCCTCCTGTGGTTTGCTTCACAACAAATATCCAGACGCTTGCAAGCGCATAAAATCTAAATTTCTGAACCGTTATTCTCAACAGGCCGCATGCGCGACTGTCCGCGGGATGTGGCAACGCCACGTGTGGCGGGGGATGCCATGTCGGCCGCCACCCATGTATCAGAGGACAAAAATCAACCCCGGCAAAAATCAAAAGCCCGGTTGGCAGGGGCCATGAATCGCATGGGGCTCTTCATACGGTAATCAAATACCAGGTTCGCCAATCTTTAACCCTTAGTACAATGATTACAAAAAGTCAACTTTTAAGAACTTTATCTCGAAACTGTCGTCATCCCCCCTCAATACACGGCGAGGACACGCACAATCACCTAATATTAAAATTAAGTGTTTGATACTACGCCCAATAATGTAACTCCGCAAGCCCTTATTTTCCAGCGCGCTTGCCGTCCCTACAAAACACATGCCCCGGACCTGTCGAGAGCGGACGCCGCCGGACGGAGTTCGCCCGGCACCGACACCGCCACGGTTGGAATAAGGTTTTGATGCAATATAATATAGGAGTGGCTTGAAAATCAAAGATCAGCGAGGAGGAAGAGCATGAACGAAATGCTTGAAAAAGCCAGACGCATGGCCCGGTCCGATCCGCACCTGTCGCTGTTCGATATTCACATCGAAGGCGAGGAACTGCATCTCGGCAAAGACGGAGAATGCTTTGCCCGACTGATTCGCACTGAAACACCGGGGATGTGGCGTATGGCCTATTTCCATAATCTGGAGCGCTGGGAATACCTCGACTTTACCGGCACCCTGGAAGATTGCCTGGCCTTTCTGTCAGACAATCCCCACTACCTGTTCTGGCAGGGCTGAGTCCCGGTGGGCACCACGGAGCTACCCTGGTGGACCAAGACGGTTGATGCGTTATTTTTCGGCCATCAGGAAGGATGCCACGGCCTGCAGAAAGGCAACGGGTTGATCGGCATGCACCCAGTGTCCAGCACCCGGGACACTGATGAAGCGCTTGTCGTCAAATTTTTCCAGCAACGCATCCCGCCGAACCGGATCAAGATAATCGGACTGCTCCCCCCGGATAAACAGGGTCGGACAATATATCGGGACATCGAGAGGCAAAGCCGCCAGCAATGTGCGGTATTCGGCAAACAATACCGGCAGATTAAAGCGCCAGCCCCAGGTTCCGGACGGCTGTCGGTAAAGGCTTTTCAGCAAAAACCCCCTCACCCCTGCATCGTCAATTTCAGCGCGCAGGTATTGCTCGGCATCCCTGCGGCTCGTCAACCGTGCCAGGGGCAGGTTGAGCAACCCCCTGAACACAGCCTCGTGCCGGGGAGCATAAGCCCCCGGTCCGATATCTTCGACGATCAGTCGCTCCACACGCGCGGGATAGCGGGATGCAAACAGCATGGCGGCTTTGCCGCCCATGGAATGCCCAAGCAAGTGAACGCTGTCCAGCGCCATGCGATCCAGAAAGGACCGCAAATCCTCCACAAGACAAGTGTAATTAAAAAACCGGCTGTGCGGAGACAGCCCGTGATTGCGCTGATCGACCAGCCAGACCCGGAAATGGCCGGCCAGCATCCGCGCCATACCCCGCCAGTTGTCCAGAGATCCGAAAAGCCCGTGCAGAACGACCAGGTTCGCGCCCTCGCCCTGCACCTCATAATTCAGGTCCACAGCCGGCACCACGGGTTTATCCTCTCATGCGTTTACCCCCTGCTGCTCCGGCAGCCAGGCCTCCAGCAGGGATTCAAAATGATAAACGACGCGCTCCTTGACCGTTTTCACGGAAATCATCCGGCCGGTAAGGGACGCCAGGGACACCATGGGGCAACCGACGATTCCGCAGGGATTTATGCGCGAGAAACCGGACAGGTCAAGAGACACATTGAGGGCAAACCCGTGCATGGTAACCCAACGCCGCGCCCCCGCTCCGATGGACGCCAGTTTTCCCTGATCGGTCCAAACGCCGGTTTTACCCTGGCAGCGCCGGCCAACCACCCCCACATCGGCCGCCGCGAGAATCAACACTTCTTCGAGAAATCGCAGGTAATGACGCAGGTCTTTCCCGCGGTGGCCAAGATTGAGCAGCGGATAGCCGACCAGCTGACCCGGCGCATGGTAGGTAATGTCGCCGCCGCGATTGATGCTGACCACCTCGATGCTGGAATCCAGCAGGTTATCCATGTGACCGCTGCGCCCCAGGGTGTAGACCGGCGGATGCTCCACCAGCAGCAGGGTTTCCGGAGAGACGCCGGAAGCGATTTCCCGAACCCGTTGCTCCTGCAGGGCGTAAGCTTCGGCATACGCCATCAATCCGAGATCCTGCACGATCATAGCTTCTTCCCCCCTACCGGTTCCCGCCCAGAACAAAATCCGGTTCCTGATAAGCGGGACGGGGATAACCGTAAAACCCGCGCCCGCTTTTCACCCCCAACCAGCCATGCTCGAGATACTCCCGTTTCAGATACTCGGCATTCCTGAGGGTCTGGGCGTCTCCAAGCGTATTCGCCCAGTAGTCCGTCACGTGCCAGACCGTATCGAGGCCAACCACGTCCAGCATCCCCAGCGGGCCTACAGGCATCTTCATCACCACCATCCAGGCGCGGTCGATGTCCTCCACGGCAGCCACGCCATTGGCGGCAAGGGTAATCGCGGCGTTATTCAGAGCACTGTACATGGCGTTGAATACGTAGCCGTAGTTTTCCTTTTGCAGCACCAGGGAAATCTGATTGATCGATCGGGCGAAATTACGCACAAGATCTACCACGCCCTCAGCCGTGCCGGCGTGAGGCATGACATCGGCAAGGTTTCCGACCCACACCGGTTGGTGAAAATGCAGCGCCAGAAACCGATCCGCCCGGCCCGTGGCATCGGCCATCTGGGAGGGAATCAGCAACGATGTATTGGTGGCGAAAACCGTCCGTTCCGGGCAGATCCGGTTAAAGCGGCTGAATATTTCCCGTTTCATCTGAAGGTCTTCGGGCACCGATTCAATCAGAAGGTCGATCTCCGAAGCTCGCTGCTCTTCGGTGGTTACGGCAATGTTGTCGAGTGCTCTGCCTGCCATTTTGGCATCAAGACGGTTTTCGGCTATCAGGTAATCCGCGTAGCTTTTGATGCGCAATCGCGCCTTGCGCAGGATACTATCGCTCAGATCGAAAAGAATGACGGCATATCCGTGTGCGGCGCACTGAAACGCAATCTGCTGTCCCATGGTTCCTGCGCCGACAACGAAAACCTTTTTTATATCCTTAAGCTTCATCGCCCCCTCATTGTGCGACATAAGGTATGGTTTGCCCGCGAACTCCCTGACTGGCGCCACCGAAATGGTGTTTGACCGCAAGCAACAAAACAGGCAACCAACCGATAGCCTTTGACCCTATTTGACCAGGCGCCGGATCTTGGCGTCCTGATCTCTTTGCACGGTACGGTAGTATGTGACATCCGGCGTTCCGAACAACATCATGTACACCACATCATGATTTTCCGGCACTCCGACGCTGCGCAAAAGTCGCGGCGCCAGATCGACCATCGCCCATTTGGCCAGACCGAGCCAGGTGGTACCGATACCGGCACTGTTCGCGAGCAGCTCAAAATAGCTCAGAGCGATAAATACATCGGCTTCCCGGGTAGGGACACCCTCGGCGGCCGAGGCAATCAGTAGATGGGGGGCCCGCCTGAAAATAGGGTCGAGTCCCTGCTCCATCAGCGGAACAAAATGCCTGAAACAGACCAGATGATCCGGGATGGCATCCTTGCGCGCCAGGTCCTGAAGGGTTTCCATGGTTTCCTGACGGATCGCGTCCATGGTGGCGGGATCTTCAACCACGATGAATTCCACCCCCCGACTGTTGACGCCCGTCGGTGCATGCGCGGCAATCTTCAACAATTCATCGATTGTTTCAGCGGGCAGCGGTTCGGGTCGATAACGCCGAATGGAACGCCGGCCCTTGATAAGCGTCTCCATCTGCTGCTGGTTGGGAAAGCGACCGGCCAACGGCAGGCTGTCGGCAGGATCGAGACCAAGAATGCTGATGGCGCCAGACGGACATACCGCCAGACAATGCTGACATTCGATGCAGGTGGCCTCTTTGTCCGCGGGAAGCACCGGATAGCCGTCCTGCATGACAATCAGCCCAAAAACACAATCCTTGACACATTCTGCACATTGAATGCAGAGCGACTGGTCCACACGAAATTGTTTCATGGAGCCTCCTTACGCGGTACAACGGATTGTCGACTCTCCCGATGCTGCCTCCTGCAAAGTGACGCCGGGAAAAAAAACCCAAGTGGAGACGGACCCGAATCGTCTCCACTTGGAACAGGAGGAAAGAAAAAGGAGGAGGAAAATCTTTAAAAAAACCGGGAGGGAGCTAGGAGGTCTACCTCCCGGCAAGCAGGTCAGCCCTCGCAGGACTAGCCTCAAACTCGTTTTTAATCCTACCGGCTTTCCGATTCGGGGCGGCATCAGGACCGCCCCGAATCGGTTTCCGGCCGCGGGGCACAGTCGCTCCGCCTAGCAATGCACCGCAGCGCCATCGACATCCAGAGCGGCTTCCTTCACCGCTTCGGAGAGGGTAGGATGTCCATGGAACATGGCTCCGATGTCATGCGCCGTGCCGCCGTAGCTCATAACCGCGACCGCTTCAGCGATCATGTCGGATGCGCGCGGGCCGAAGATGTGAACCCCCAGCACCTGGCCGTTTTCGGCATGGGCCAGAATCTTGACGAAACCTTCCGTTTCGGCCATGGCGCGGGCGCGGCCATTGCCGACAAAATTGAACTTGCCAACCTTGACGGGAATGCCCTCTTCCTGAAGCTGCTCCTCGGTCTTGCCAACGGAGGCGACTTCCGGCCATGTGTAGCAGACGCCCGGGATGGTGCCGTAATGAACCTGGGAATTCTTGCCCACCAGGCGCTCGACAAACACCACCGCTTCCTCTGAGGCCTTGTGCGCCAGCATCGGCCCCGGAATGAGATCGCCGATGGCGTAAATGCCAGGCACCGTGGTCGCGTAATTATCGTCCACTTTGACGCAGCCCCGCTCATCGAGCTCCACGCCGATTTCGGAAGCTCCCAGCCCCTCCATATTGGGCTTGCGCCCGATGGACATGAGGACTTTGTCGCAAACCACTTCCTGGGTCTTGTCGCCCTTGGACAGGGTCAGCGTGGCCTTGCCGCCAGCTACCTGAATATTGTCCACGCGGGTACCCATATGGAAGGTCATGCCCTGCTTCTTCATTGAACGCTGCAATGCCTGAGTGGTGTCCCCATCGGATTTGGGGAGCATCTTGGGCAGCATTTCCACCACGGAAACCTTGGCTCCCAGACGCAGCCACACCGATCCCAGCTCCAGCCCGATGTATCCGGCCCCGACCACCACCAGATGCTCCGGCACCTGCTGCAGGGACAGAGCGCCGACATTGTCTATGATCACCTCGTTATCGATGGTGATGCCGGGGACCTGAGCCACTTTGCCGCCGGTCGCCAGAAGGATGTTCTTGCCTTTGACCACGCCGGCGTTCTTGCCGGTTACTTCAACCTGCTGCAGCCCGTCGGCAGCGGCTCCCAGCAATCTGCCATGTCCCTTGATCCAGCTCACCTTGTTCTTTTTGAACAGAAAAGCGACACCGCCGGTAAGATCGCCGACAACTCCTTCCTTGCGCGCCATCATTTTGGCCAGGTTCAGCTTGGGCGCGGGAATTTCGATGCCGTGCATGTCGAATTTATCGCGCGCCAGAGCGAAGTGCTCACTCGAATCGAGCAGCGCCTTGCTCGGGATACAACCTTCATTGAGACAAACCCCTCCGAGGGTCGGACGGCTTTCAATGACGGCGACCTTCAGGCCCAGCTGTGCGGCGCGAATCGCGCCCACATATCCGCCGGGGCCGGCGCCCAATACAATCAGATCAAAAACTTCATCAGCCATTTATGTTCTCCTTATGCGGCAAAAACCCGATTTTGTCCGCTGTTTCTCATGGTTGCAGAACTTTTTGCGCCTGCAGATCGGCATGATAGGAGGACCGTACCAGCGGTCCTGAAGCGACCTGCGAAAAACCCATTTTCAAACCGGCCACCTTAAACGCCTCGAATTGCTCCGGAGCTACATAGCGCTGCACGGGCAAATGATGACGTCCGGGGCGCAGATACTGGCCAACGGTCAGCATGTCACAGCCGTGTGCGCGGAGATCCCGCATCACTTCGAGAATCTCATCATCCGTTTCACCCAGGCCAACCATCAATCCCGATTTGGTCGGTACATCTGGATACATTTCCTTGAAGCACTGCAACAACTTCAGGGATCCCTGGTAATCGGCGCCGGGGCGCGATTCGGCATACAGCCGCGGCACCGTTTCAAGATTGTGATTGAACACATCGGGCAGGCCGTTGCCGAGGTTGGCAAGAGCCGTCTGGACACAGCGCCGAAAATCCGGCACCAGGATTTCCACCTTGACCTTGCCGGGCTTACGGCGTATGGCCTCGACGCAACGGGCGAAATGACCGGCCCCACCGTCGGCCAGGTCATCTCTGGTCACGGAAGTAACCACCACATAGCGCAGCTTCATGACCCTAACCGCCTCGGCAAGATGTTCCGGTTCCCCGGGGTCCAGTGCTGAAGGGCGACCGTGGGCAACATCACAGAAGGGACAGCGGCGGGTACACACATCACCCATGATCATGAAAGTGGCAGTACCACGATTGAAGCATTCTCCCAGGTTGGGACAATTGGCTTCTTCGCACACCGTGTGCAATCGATGCTCGCGCAGAATTCCGGTCAATTTGGCGACTTCCGGCGATGAAGGCGCTTTTGCCCGGATCCAGGCCGGCTTGGTCAATACAGCCTGCTTGTCATCAGCTGACAAGGCGGTCTTGTCGGCGCCGCGTTTTTTCTTTGCAACTTCCATGGCCACTGTCCTGACTTTTCCTTTAAAGTCTTGCGAAGGTCGATGCATACGCCCGCCCGCGAAAGGCTTTTAGCGGCCGGCACCTGACAGGTGCCGGCCTGTTTACATCGGGCATTAAAGCTCTTCGGGATTTTCCAGAAGACGCTTGAGTTCCACCAGGTATTGGGCAGAATACAATCCATCCACCACCCGGTGATCGGCAACCAGGGTCACCTTCATTGTCGATGCGGGGACCATGTTGCCATCCTTCACGACAACCTCTTCCTTGATTCCGCCAACCGCCAGAATCGCGGTCATTCCCGGGGGCACCAGGGCGACGAACTGATCGACGCCGAGCATTCCCAGGTTGGAGATGGCGAAGTTGCCGCCCGCCATCTCTGCCGGTCCGCAGGTTCCGGCCTTGACCTTGTCGATCAGGGCGCGGGAACTGCTGGCGACCTCTTCCAGGCTGAGAGCCTGACAGCCCTTGACAACCGGCATCATCAGACCATCATCCAGACCCACGGCCACGGCGATGTTCACCTCGGGGTTCAGGATATACTCCTTGTTGCCCAGGGTGGCGTTAACCATCGGATACTTCTCGATGGCTTTGGCGCAGGCCTTGACCACCATGTCGTTCATGGATACGGCCTTGCCGGCGGCCTTGAGGCCGGCCCGGAACTGCTTGGCTGCGCCCATGTCGATGCCCATGGTGACCGGGAACTGAGGTACCGTCCAGGAGTTGGTCACCGTATTGGCAATCGCGGCCCGCATCGCCGTCATCGGCTTGCTGGTCGGCTGCGCTTTGGTTGCGGCCGGGGCTTCTGCCGCGGTTTCCGGTTCGGCGGCCGGAGCCGCCTTGCCGCTGCGCTTGGCAAGATAGGCATCGATCTCGGCATCGGAAACCGAAGCGTCCGCAATAATGCCGATCAGTGCCTGCACCGGGTATTCCTCGCCCTCTTCGCCAATCTTGCGGCGCAGAATGCCGGCTACGGTACTCTCGACCGGCTGGGCGATCTTGTCGGTTTCAATCTCCATGATTTCCGTACCGACCTCAACCTCATCGCCCTCGTCCAGCAGCCAGGAAGCAATGGTGCCCTCTTCCATGGTCAGCCCCCACTTGGGCATGGTCAGTTCATGGACACCGGCCGGAGCCTCCGCCGCGACGGAGCCTTCTGCTGCTTCGCCTTCCGCTTCGTCGCCTGCTTCCGCACCGCCATAGGAGGCGATGAACGCGTCGATTTCTGCGTCCGTCACGTCCTCGGCGGCGATGACGCCGATCAGGGCCTGCACGGGGTACTCTTCGCCTTCTTCACCAATCTTGCGGCGCAGAACCCCCGTAACGGCACTTTCCACGGGCTGGGCAATCTTGTCGGTTTCGACTTCGAGAATTTCGCTGCCGACTTCGACAACGTCGCCTTCCTCCATCAACCAGGAAGCGATGGTGCCTTCTTCCATGGTGAGCCCCCACTTAGGCATGGTGAGGGCTATGATTTTATTGTCACTCATGATGATTACTCCAGGGTTTTGCGTACAGCTGCTACCACCTTGGCTGCGTTGGGAATATATTCGGCTTCAAGGTTGGCGGCAAACGGTACCGGGGTAAAAGGAGGCGTAACCATCTGCGGAGCGCCTTTCAGGGCGCCGAACAGGTTCTGCGCAACCATGCCGACGATGTCGCAAGCGAAACCGCAGCGGTCGTTATCCTCGTCGACCACCACCAGGCGACCGGTCTTCTCGACGCTGGAGAAAATAGTGTCCTTATCCAGCGGCGAAATGGTGCGCGGGTCGATGATGGTGCACTCGATGCCTTCCTTGGCCAGCGTCTTGGCGGCCTGAACTGCCACCTGCACCATGCGGGCCAGGGCGACGATGGTGACGTCCTTGCCTTCCTGAACCACGTTGGCCTGGCCCAGGGGGATGGTGTAGTACTCTTCGGGGACTTCGCCCTTCATGGTGTAGAGAGCCTTGTGCTCGAAGAAGACACAGGGGTCGTCATCCTCGATAGAAGCCATCAGCAAACCCTTGGCATCATAGGGATTGGAGGGAATAATGCTCTTAAGCCCCGGGACATGAGCAAAAATCGAGTAGGGGCTCTGGGAGTGCTGGGCGGCGGCGCTGTATCCGGCGCCGATCATGGTGCGAATGGTCACCGGGGTGACGGCCTTGCCGCCGAACATGTAGCGGAACTTGGCGGCCTGGTTGTACAGCTGGTCGAAGCAAACCCCCAGGAAGTCGGAGAACATCAGTTCGCCGATAGCGCGCATCCCGCAGGCCGAAGCGCCAACGGAGGCGCCGATATAGGCGGACTCGGAAATCGGCGTATCGATTACACGATCGGGAAATTTGGGGTAAATCCCCTTGGTGACGCCGAGCACGCCGCCCCAGGAATCGCGCTCCTGATCGGTGCCGGCGGAACCGGCGACATCCAGCCCCAGCAGGATAACGGACTTGTCGCGCTCCATTTCCTGGCAGATCGCTTCGTTGATTGCGTCCTTGAACATGATCTTTCTAGCCATCGCTCTATTCCTTTCTATACCTTAAATTCTGAAAAGGGCTCAGTAAGAAACGTAAACGTCGGTCAGCAGCGCGCTCAGATCGGGCTGCGGAGCGGCCTCGGCTTCCTTGACGGCCCGCTCGACCAGAGCCAGTACATCTTTGTCGATGGCTTCGATTTCCGCCGCTTCAGCCAACCCGCCAGAGATCATGGCTTCGGCGAAACGCTTGAGGGGACAATTGTTGGCGCGGGCACTCTTGACTTCATCCTTGGGACGATAACCCTGCGCATCCCCCTCGAAGTGACCGAAATAACGCAGGGTCTTGCATTCGAGGAAAGTCGGGCCGCCGCCTTTGCGAGCACGCTCGATGGCTTCGCCGGCCGCTTCGTAAACCGCGAAGAAATCGTTGCCATCGACAGTCACCGCCGGCATGCCGAAACCACGGGCGCGGTCTGCGATATTGTCCGAACCGACCTTGGCGGAGTATTTGACCGAAGTCGACTCG
>NZ_JBFWJQ010000083.1:0-11155 GCF_050253115.1 Syntrophotalea sp. | reverse complement strand
AATTTCCCTCTCGGCATCCACCCCTGGCCCAGCGAAAGGCGGCGCCTGCGGCGTCTGCGCGGCGGTTACACCTTCAGTCTGCTGGAAAATTCCAGCGACAGCTACCGGTTCACCATCATGGCCGAAGCCGGCCGGATCGAGCGGCTGTTTCACGCTTTCGCCGCCGCCATGCCCGAGGAATGTTTCTTTATTCTGGAATACTACGCCGACGAGCAGGAGCAGCCGACCGAGGAAAACGCCGAGCCCTTGCTCTATTATTCACCCTACATGCCCAAGGAAGATATTCTCGAAGCCGTACAGCCCTATCTTTCGCGGCTGGTGCATGACGGCTTCGTCGGTTTTGGCATCGCCAACAACCAGGTCGGGATGGAGTGGTTTTTTTCCGAGGAAAAAATCATCACCTGCTTCACCTGCAACCACATCCGGGTCATGGATATCCTGGGGCAATGCGACCTGGCCTACAACCCCCGGCAGCTTTTCACCTCCGACCTGGGGCACGACCACCTGTCGCTGCTCTGTTATCGGCCCGGTACCCTGCCGGGAATACTTTCGCGCTTTAACGAGCAGGCTCTCGACTATCTGAATTTCTGCGCCGAAATCACGGAAGAGCTGGAAATGTACCCCGTGGAGGACGACATTTCCTTCTTTTTGTCGTGCAAGGAGCAGCAGCAGATCGAACAGCGCCTGCGTGAGCATCCGGATTTCGACGGCCTGGCGGATGAGGAATTCGGCGATTTGCTGTTGAGCTGGAACGATTTCGTCCAGGAATGCGAAGACGGTTTCGAAGGCACCCTCGAAGATTACCATGACGGCCTGCGCCTGCGGGATCTGATTCAGTACGTCATCGAGGGGGTACCGCCGCTGCTCGCCCGCAAGCTCAACGAGGTGGTGGCCGACCCCGACCGCAGGCTGCGCCACAACCTGATCGATTGCCGCAAGCGCCTCGACGCGCCCCAGAACCTGTCGTTGCGCGAAGAGCGTTTCTGGTACGGCGGCATGGTCCGCAAGCAGGGCGTGGTGCTGCGACGCGACCTTATCCGCCAGGGGTGGTTCCAGCCATGAGCCCGGTCCTGCATGAAAGCCCGAAACCGTGATTGCGATCGTGGCAGCGGTGCCGGAAGAAACCGCGCTGCTGCGTCGCAGGCTGTTCCCCTGCGAGGTGCGCCGCTGCGGCCATCGCGACCTGTACTGCGGCAGTATGTTCGGACACAAGCTGACGGTGCTGCATACCGGTATCGGTAAAATCAACGCCGCGTCCGCCGTAACCGTCATGCTGGAACGGGAAAAACCCGAGATGCTGATCCTTACCGGCTGTTGCGGAGCCTACCCCGGACAGGGGCTGGCCACCGGGGATCTTCTGCTGGCCACCGAGGAAATCAGCGCCGACGAGGGGGTATTGACACCGGAAGGTTTCCGGGATTTCGGCAGTATCGGCTTTACCCTGCTGCGCAGCAAGGGGTTTGAATGCAGAAGCCGCTGTACCGTGGAAAGCAGGTTGCGGGAAAGCGCCCTTCCGCACCTGGAAAGATTCGCCGTGGAGGGGGGGCTTCATCTGAAATCCGGCCCCATGGTGACGGTTTCCACCTGTTCGGGAACCCTGCAGTCCGGCAGGGAATTGCAGCAGCGCACCGGAGGTTTGGGCGAAAACATGGAAGGCGCGGCGGTGGCCCAGGTCTGCGAACAATACCAGGTGCCCTTCCTTGAACTGCGCGGCGTATCCAACCTGGTCGAGGACCGGGACCTCTCCCGATGGGACCTCGAAGGAGCCGCCGGTGGCGTCCAGCAGGCTTTGATGGCCCTGCTGCGCGGCTGGTTTTCACCGATCCTGCGGGCCTGACCATGCACAAAACCATCCGCCTTGGCTTCTCTGCCTGCCCCAACGATACCGCCATATTTCACGGATTGATCAGCGGCCTTGTCCCCCTGCCGGGACTGCACCTGCACCACCGCATTGAAGACGTGGACACCCTCAACCGGCTGGCGGCAAACGGCAAGCTCGATGTCACCAAGGTATCCATGCATGCCTTCGGTCAGCTGCGTTCCGAATACGTCCTGCTGCGCAGCGGCGCGGCGCTGGGCCGGGGTTGCGGGCCGCTGGTGGTGGCCCGCCAGCCGCTGGCCCCGGAGGAACTCGGCGGCCGGCGCATCGCGGTCCCCGGCAACCTCACCACCGCTACCCTGCTGATGCGACTGTTCGGAATCGACGCATCCTGCCTGGTACAGATGCCGTTTGACGCCATTTTACCCGCCGTCACCACAGGCCAGGTCGATGCCGGGGTGCTGATTCACGAAGCGCGTTTCACCTGCGAAGTTCGAGGCGTTTTCAGGGTTCTGGATCTGGGCGTCTGGTGGCAGTCCCTGACCGGGCTGCCCCTGCCTCTGGGGGGCATAGCGGCGCGCCGCTGCCTCGGCGATACCCTTCATCGGCAACTGGAAGGGGCCATCCAGCGCAGCATCGATGTCTTTCGTGCGCAGCCGCAGCGGGCGGCGGATTTTATCCGGGAAAACGCCCGGGAACAGGACGAGAAGGTACTCGAAGGCCATATCGGCCTGTATGTCAACGACTTCACCCGCTGTCTGGACAAAACCGGCGAGGCGGCGATCGGGGAACTCTTGTGCCGCGCCGAAGCCGGCGGCATTCTGCCCCCCTGCCCCGGCGGCATATTTCGGTAAACGCCGCCAGCAGGGCAACCATTTCCAAAAAAAGCGGCCTGCTATCCACAGGCCGCTTTTTCGTTTGATTTGGCAGAGTCGCCTCCGCATCAATCGATGCAGCTGGCATTCTCCATATGGATGGCGCGAATGAAAGCCGCATCGACGCTGGCGGCAAGGCGGTCGATGACTTCGGCGGGAACCGGCGTATCGACGGACAGCACCACCATCGCCTCTCCCGCTTTGGCCCGGCGGCCGAGATTCATGGAGCCGATGTTGATGCCGGCCTCGCCGAGAATCGTGCCAATTTTACCGATCAGACCAAGCTTGTCCGCGTAACTGATGACCAGCATGTGCTCCTCGGGTTGGAAATCGGTATTGAAGTCGCGCATCTTGACGATTTTCGGCATACCCTCGAATATGGTTCCAGCGACGGTGCGGCGCCCGGCGGGGGTCGCGAGGGTAATGGTGATGAGGTTGGAAAAGGATTCCGCCTCGGTCGAAGACACGGTTTCGACGCAGATGCCCATCTGTTCGGCGATCAGCTGGGAATTCACCATGTTGACCTCCTGCTCGGTGGCGCGGTTGAGCAGCGCCGCCAGCCCGCAGACGGTCAGAGGAGAACAATCGTAACGGGCCAGCTTGCCGTTATAGGTGAAGGTCACCTTGCTCGGGTTGGCCGGCGCCAGCTGCACGATGAACTCGCCCATCTGCTGAATCAACGACAGAAAAGGCTGCATCACCTGCATCAGTTCGGCGTCGAATTTGGGAATGTTCACCGCGCTCTCCAGCGGCTGTCCATCCAGATAACGGACAATCTCCTTGCTGACATCGACGGCCACGTTTTTCTGCGCTTCAAAGGTATTGGCGCCAAGATGGGGAGTGACAACCATGAGCGGGTGGGCGATCAACTGCCTGACCAGCTCGGAACGGGGCGGTTCCTCACTGAAAACGTCAAAGGCGGCGCCGGCGGCCTTGCCGCTCTGCAACGCGGCAAGCATGGCGGCTTCGTTGACGATCTCGCCCCGTGCGCAGTTGACGATGATGACGCCGTCCTTCATGGCATCGAAATGGCGGGCATTGATCATGTCGATGGTCTCGGCATTGCGGGGACAGTGCAGAGAGACGATATCCGCATAGCGCACGATCTCCTCCAGTCCGACCAGTTTGACGCCGAGATCCTCGGCCCGCTTGGGAGAAATATAGGGGTCGCAGGCCAGCACGGTCATTTCAAAGGCTTTGGCGCGCAGGGCCACCCGGCCGCCGACCTTGCCAAGACCGATAATGCCCAGGGTCTTGTCCTTGAGTTCTCTGCCGGTAAACGGCGCCCGCTTCCACTCTCCGCTCTTCAGGGAGGCGCTGGCAACCGGTACGTTGCGGCACAGGGACAGCATCAGCGCCATGGAATGTTCGGCGGCGGAGTTGACGTTGCCGTAAGGGGCGTTGACCACGATAATGCCGCGACTGCTGGCGGCATCCACATCGACATTGTCGATACCGACCCCCGCCCGGGCCACAATCTTGAGCCTTCGGCCGTGTTCGAGCAGTGCCGCGTCAACGGTGGTGCCGCTGCGGGTGATCATCGCATCGAAGCGACCGACGATTCGATGCAGCTCCTCGGGGGTCAGCCCCAGGCGGATTTCAAGCTCGATACGGGGATCGTCCAGCAGAGGCTGCAGACCTTCCTGGGAAATTTCATCGGTAATCAGGACTTTCATGGGAATTCCTTGCGGTTACGGAGCACGCGGCCAATATCTCTTCAGGACGGATTGTGCCAAAGCACAATCCCCAGGGCGCGCCCTCGATATACAGGTTACTCAATCCGTATGGTGTCTTTCCGGTTGCAGAGGGGCCATAGCGCCCCGGCCACCTTCCGGAAGGATTTTCGGGAAAAGGCTTTCGGAGAGGCAGAAAAAGAGAGCACTATACAAAAAAACGGCCGGCCTTTCAATAAGCAAGAAGGCCGGCCGACGCTGCTGGTTACTTGACGACCCGGAAGCGGCCCGGACCGGGCACCGGCGGAGGTTCGGGCGGAGGCTCCTCCGGGGACGCACTCTCCATGCCGGGCAGCGTGCCCGACTGCACCATCTTGTCCAGGGAATCCGCAATGGCCAGGCACTGTTTCATGCATACCCGCCGCACCGGGCAGGTTCCGCAATCGGCTTCACCACCGGCCACACGCAGGGCGTGAATGACCAGGGCGACGCTTTCCGGCTGATTGAGAGGGATAAGGAACATGACGACAATCCTTTACAAATCGCGGTCGGCAGCCGCAGCGAAACGGCGCAGCTTGTCCATCACGGCGGCAAACCCGGCCGGCGTCAGGGACTGGGGACCATCACAGGATGCGGTTTCCGGATGGTTGTGAACCTCCACCAGCAGCCCGTCACAGCCGGCCGCCACGGCGGCATAGCACATGGAGGGCACCAGGCTGGCATGACCGGTGGCATGGGACGGATCGATCACCACCGGCAGATGGGTCTGCTCCTTGAGCACGGGCACCGCCGAAAGATCCAGGGTATTGCGGGTGGCGGTTTCAAAGGTGCGAATGCCGCGCTCGCAAAGCACCACGCGCTGATTGCCCTCGGAAAGAATATACTCGGCGCTCATCAAAAATTCCTGGATGGTGGTGGCCATGCCGCGTTTGAGCAGCACCGGCTTGTCCTGCTGACCGAGCAGGCGCAACAGCGGGAAATTCTGCACATTGCGGGCACCAACCTGAAGGATGTCAGCGTAGCGGGCGACCAGGTCGACATCCCGGGGGTTGACCACCTCGGTCACGATCGGCAGACCGGTGGCTTCCCGGGCCGCCGCAAGCAGTTTCAGACCCTCTTCCTCCATGCCCTGAAACGCATAGGGACTGGTGCGTGGCTTGAAAGCACCGCCGCGCAGCACCCTGGCGCCCGCGGCCTTCACCGCCCTGGCGGTTTCCAGCAGCTGCTCTTCGCCCTCCACCGAGCAGGGCCCCGCCATGACCAGCAGTTCCCGGCCGCCAACCGTCACGCCGGGAGCCAGTTCAAAAACGCTCGGCTCCGGTCTGATTTCGCGGCTGGCCAGCTTGTAAGGCTTCAGGATCGGCACCACGGCCTCGACGCAAGGCAGCGACTCCAGCGATTGCAGCACCGCCTTGCCGCGCTCGTCGCCGACGGCGCCGATCACGTCCCGTGCCTCACCGTGTATGACATGGGCCTTGTAGCCGAGATCCCGGACGCGCTTTTTGACTTCCGCCAGCGCTTCCTTGCCGGCGTCTTTTTTCATGACGATGATCATGTCTTTTGCTCCTCTGGTGGGTGAAGGGCTGACCGGCTTCCGACTGCTTTCTCCCTTGACCACCAAAAGAAAACCACGGATGAGCCGTTAAGCATCAACCCGTGGTTGTTTGAATGTCGTGCTGTGGGGCGCTACGTCCTCAGACACCTGCCGCGGGTCGATGGCTCATAAAGAACCCAAAAAACCCGAACCAGAAAAAACTGCCGTAACTGCTGAGAGAAGGCGTCCGCATGGCGATCCCCTGAATAATTTGAATGTCTTACCTGTAGCAGAGAACCGCCTGGAAGGCAAGCGGAAACCGAGAGCCTGGCCCATTATCCATCATCATCCTCGTCATCCCCGGCTTCCACGAAGCGCCGCAGCCAGCGATGCACATCGTTGCGGCGGATTT
The DNA here is from genome assembly GCF_050253115.1 of Syntrophotalea sp. Lineage (NCBI taxonomy): Bacteria > Pseudomonadati > Thermodesulfobacteriota > Desulfuromonadia > Desulfuromonadales > Syntrophotaleaceae > Syntrophotalea > Syntrophotalea sp. Next base: position 4,842 of record NZ_JBFWJQ010000083.1, on the reverse strand, counting down.
CGGAGCGCAACTGTGCCATGCGCTGCCGACGCTCCTCGGGATCCATGGTAAACGCCCGGTAAATGGCGTCCGCCGTTCCGTCGGTGTCGTAAGGGTTGACCAGCAGGGCGTGCTTGCCAAGCTGGTCGGCGGCTCCGGCGAATTCGCTGAGGATCAGCACACCGTTGTTTTCCACCGAACTGGCGCAATATTCCTTGGCGACAAGGTTCATGCCATCCCGCAGCGGCGTAACCAGGGCGATTTCCGAGGTGCGATAGCGCGCCAGCAGCTGCACCCTCTCCAGACAGCGGAAAACATAATGGATCGGCACCCATTCCGGCTGTCCGAAGCGCGCATTGATACGCCCCGCAAGCTGGTCCAGCAGTTCCTTGAGGTTGGCGTAATCGGGAACCAGCGTGCGGCTGGGGATCACAACCTGCAGCAAGGAGATGCGCCGCATCAGGGCCGGATATTTTTCCAGCGCCCGCTCGAAAGCCAGAAACCGCTCCGGGATCCCCTTGGTGTAATCAAGGCGGTCGATGCCCAGCATCAGCTGCCGGCCGCGCAGGTTTTCATGCAGATACCAGGCGGCGTCTTCCACCTCGCGGGAACGGGCAAAATCGTCGAATTCGACAAAGTCGATGCTGATCGGATAATGTCCAACCTTGATGACACGCTCGCCGAGTCGCAACAGGGTATGATGCCGCTGACGGCTGACGATCTCCAGCTCCGGCATCAGCATGGCCGCGGTCTGGACAAAGTTGCGCCGGTCCCGCAGGGTCTGAAAGCCGATCTGGTCGTAGGCAAGAAGCCCCTGAATCAGCTGATTTTTCCACGGCAGGCGCCGAAAAAGGTCCGGAGACGGAAACGGGATGTGCAGAAAAAACGCCAGGCGATCCGACCTGCCCATGGCCCGCAGGTGGGATCCGACCAGCATCAGCTGGTAATCGTGCACCCAGATAAAATCTTCGGATCGTGCCTGTTCGTCAATTACCGCGGCGAATTTCCGATTAACGGCATCGTAGGCCTGCCAATGCGACAGCTCGAAATGGCAGTTGCCGAGCAGATCGTGAAACAGCGGCCAGACGGCGCTGTTGGAAAAGCCCCGATAATAGCGTTCCACCTCCTGTTCGGCCAGAGGCACGGGCACCAGCCGGTAACCCTGCTGTTGCTCGAATTCTTGCAGCAGGCTGCCAAGAGGGGCGTCGTCACCGCAACCGGGCCAGCCGATCCACACCCCGTGATTTTCGCGCATGACCGGCGCCAGCGCCGTGACCAGGCCGCCTGTGCCGGGCTTGACGGACCAGGTTTCCCGGCCCTGTGCGATAACGGCGGGCAATCTGTTGGAAATGATCAACAGGCGTTTGGACAGGATTGAAGGCATCGCGCAACACTCCTCAAAAATCAGAAACTCGTGCCGGAACACTCGACCACAGAACCAATCACCCGACCATCATCCGCTCCCGGCCCCCTGCCTGCAGGCTCACCAGCAATGTCAGATATTCCCGTAAATGGCGTGTGATAAGGAAATTGTCGAGGACAAAGCGGCGGGCCCGTTCGCCCATCTGCCGTCGCAGGCGCCCGTTATGCAGCAGATAGCGGATGCGCAGGGCCGCGCCTTCCGGAGTGCGCACCAGGAATCCGGTATAGTGGTTGAAAACCTGAAGACGTATTCCGCCGGTGTCGCCGCCAATGACCGGCCGGCCCTTCCACATGCCTTCCGTCACGGTCAGGCCAAAACCCTCGCGCAGTGATTTCTGGATCACGATATCCGCGGCGCGCTGCAGGGCGTTGATGGTGCGATGGGCATCCGCCGGCAGCAACAGCACATGAATATCGGGGTGCCCTTCGGCCTGCTGCCGGACCTCCTCGAGAACCGCCTGCCCTTCCGGATCGTCACTGGCTTCGCCCCCGGCCAGCACCAGCTGCAGCGGCGTCAGCTTGGCAGCCATCCGACAGGCCCGAATAACGCCGACAGGATCCTTGAAGCGGTCATAGCGTGAAACCTGCAGCACCATCGGGCGTTCGGGATCCAGGTCGAAACGGTCATAAACCTTTTCGATTTCGGCGTCGGGAAGGTCGCGGTTTTTCTCGCTCAGAGGATCGATGCTCGGCGCGATGATGTATTGCGGATGCGGCAACGGCTGCGCAAACTCCGGCAGCGAGAAGATACTTGCGTCATAAGCCGACAGGAATGGCCGCAGGTATTTCCAGACCGGGCGAAACGGCTGCCTCACGTCGATATGGCAACGCCAGATCCATTGGCCCCGGCGCTCGGGAAAATGCTTCAGCAGCGCGGCCGGTTGCGGATCGTGAATAAACACGAAATCGGCCTGTTCCAGGATCGGTTTGAGCCGTTCGGCGCACCGTGCATTGGTTTCTTCATAAGCCTCCAGCAGCTTGTCGGAAAGCCGGATATCCATGCCCTGCAGGGCGTTGTGAAAGCTCTTGGTGCAGGCGTAGAACGCCGGCGTGCCTTCGATCACTTCCCAACGGGCATCGATGCCGAGAGCTTTTTTCAGTGGTATCAGCTTCTGCAGGATCTCCGCGACACCGCCTCCCTCCCGGGTCGAATTGACATGCACCACGCGCGCCCCTTTCAGAGACGCCGCGAGCTGTTCCAGGTGCTGGATCACGCAGGCGCCGGTCACCGCGGCATAGCGACCCAGAAATTCATCATCCCGGTAGTGGATAGAGGCGCACATCAGGGTTGCTCCTCGAAAAACGCCTGAAACAACGAAGCGACGCGAGCGCGAATTTCGTCCAGTGAAGAAAAATACGGATCAAAACCGCACAGGCGCAGGCGCAGGCTTTCATAGCGGTCACCGAAGCCGGCCAGCCAGGCGGAAAAATCGTCGCAGCGCTGACGGGTACGGCTGCGGGCATCGATGAAATGGTAATAGATGCAGCCCGTGGACAGGGACGGCAGATAAGCGGTCAGATCCCGCGGGTCGCCGAAGCGCAGTCCGGTATCGAACACCACGATCTGCGAATGCAGGAAGTGGAACAGCTGATCGGCCCGCGCCCAGGGGATCATTTCGCTTTCGTCGAGATGCTTTTCCACGGTATCGATCAACTCCAGGCGCAAGGTTTCGAGGTCGGGGAAATCGGTCGGCAAGGTCATGCTCAGCTGTTCCGCCAGGGACTTGTCATGTAGTCCGTGATAGGCCCAGGAGGCAAAATCGTTATTGTACTCCGGTTCGTCAAACTGCGGACGCAGCAGACGGCCCCAGAAATGGTGATCGATACTGCCGACCGGCACCTTTTCCAGCGCATCGCGAAACTCCCGCAGATTTTGCACCCTGATGCCGGTCGAAAGGGTGATCAAGGCGCAGTCTTTGACTTCAAATGGCGCTGTCTCCGCTGTATCCGGCATGATGCAACTCCCGCGCGACGATCGGGCATGGAGGTTTGCAAACGAATTCGGTCATCCATAAAAGGATAACATATGCTCGTCCGGAGGCAATTTGCCGGCCCGTTTACGGCCCTTCCATGTTTTTGCTTGACAGAGAAGGACGAATTCTTTATAAACGGAACTCGCATTGCCCAGATAGCTCAGTCGGTAGAGCAGAGGACTGAAAATCCTCGTGTCGGCAGTTCGATTCTGTCTCTGGGCACCATTTACACATCAAAAGGGTTGGCTTACCGAAGCCAACCCTTTTTTTATTTATCTGGTTTTCATCCGGAAACGGTCCTTTTCCGCCGTGGCGGCGTCAATCCGCAGGCTTGCTTGTGCGGCGTACCGATGTACGCCTCCGCGCAACCCCTTGATTCCCTTGCCACAACGAAAAATTGCTCGTTTCCCATATGCAAACTACGCTGTATCCATCCGGAGTTTCCGGATGGATACTATCTGATGTCTCAGGTGACACGCCGTTCGATTTCGATCCGCTTTGCGGGGCTCTTTTTGGCACGACCGTGCAACAGGGCAAGACAATCCGCTTCCAAAAAGGCTGAAAAAATCTGTGGTATAGTGACTTCGAAAGTGGCTGCCGGAAGATCCGGCGCAAGGTGATGGCGATTTTGCCGGAAACGACGATGCGGGAGGCGGGCATGACAGAATCAGGTGGATTGATCCGGTCGGACGCGTTGCCTTCGGTGCTGGAGCACATGGAGGACCTGAAAAAACGTCTTCGAAATAAACGGCCTGTGGTTTTTATCGATTATGACGGCACCCTGACACCGATCGTGGACAGGCCCGAGCGGGCGGAGCTGCCGGCAGAGACACGCCGGGTGCTGCGGGTACTGTCGGATAAATGTCCCGTGGCGATTGTGAGCGGCCGCGACCTGGCGGATGTCCGCAACCGGGTAGCCGTTGAAAAAATCCATTATGCGGGCAGCCACGGTTTCGAGATTGCCGGCCCCGACGGACAGATCGAGTTGCAGCAGGGCCGCGACTGCCTGCCCTCCCTGGACCAGGCCGAGAAGGCTCTGCGCCAGGGCCTTGCCTCCATCCCCTGCTGCCAGATCGAGCGCAAGCGCTTCGCCATTGCCGTGCATTTCCGCAGGGCGGCCGCCGACCAGTTTGCCGGAATTGCGGCGGTTGTAAATGAAGTGGCCGCGGGCTACCGGGATCTGCGCCGTACCGGGGGAAAAATGATCCTCGAACTGCGACCTGCCGCCGATTGGGACAAGGGTCGTGCCTTGCAATGGATTCTCAGGCAATGGCAACTGGGCGGCAAGGATGTACTGCCCTTGTACCTCGGCGACGACCTGACCGACGAGGATGCCTTTCGCTGTCTGCGCCGCACGGGCGTCGCCATCCTGGTCAGGGATGAGGTGCGCCCCTCCGCGGCCCATTATGCCGTCGAAAACCCCGATGAAGTTCAGCGATTCCTGCAGGAACTGGCCGTTCTTCTGCCT
>NZ_JBFWJQ010000082.1:0-11315 GCF_050253115.1 Syntrophotalea sp. | reverse complement strand
CGATCATGATGCCCGTCCGAGGGCCCGGCGCAAGGCCGCGGCCTTGTGCAGACATTCCTGCCATTCGCGGGTCGGATCGGAGTCGGCAACACTGCCGGCGCCGACCTGATAGGTCAGTTCCCTGTCGAATTTCTGGAAACTGCGGATCAGAATATTGAAATCCATGTTGCCGGTGATGCTGACATAGCCGGCGCTTCCGGTGTAAGTGCCGCGCCCTGTCGGTTCGAGTTCTTCGATGATTTCCATGCAGCGTTTCTTCGGCGCGCCGGTAATGGTGCCGCCGGGAAATACCGCCCGCAGCAGGGCAAAAGGCCCGACATTTTTGCGCAGGCGTCCCTTGACATTGGAAACGATGTGGGTGACGTGAGAATAGCGCTCCAGCACCATCAGTTCGTCGACCTCAACGCTGGAGGGTTGGCAGACCTTCCCCAGATCGTTGCGTTCCAGATCGAGCAGCATGATATGTTCGGCGCGCTCCTTGGGATTGGCCAGCAATTCCTGGCGCAGCCGCTCATCGTCGGGGGCGCTTTCACCCCGGGGCCGGGTGCCGGCGATGGGGCGGGTCTCCGCAATACCGTTTTGCAGCCGTATCAGCCTCTCTGGTGACGCGGAGATGATGTCCAGGTGCGGGGTGTGCAGCAGGGCTGCGAAAGGGCTGGGGTTGATGCGGCGCAACCGCCGGTAGAGGTCGATGGCGGAAATGTCACAGCGCGAATCGAAACGCACCGAAAGATTGGCCTGATAGATATCCCCGCGGGCGATGTAGTGTTTGGCGCGGCACACCCGCTCTTCGAACGCCTGCTGCTCCATGCCGGGGGCCGGGCAGCTGACACGGAAAGGCTGCGTGTCAGCTGCCGGCTGCCGCAGCGCCTGGCGTATCGCGCGTTCCCACTGTTCCAGATTGTCCCGCGGGTCGAGGGAAACGAGCGTGAGGATTTGCTGGTGGTGGTCGAAGATTGCAGCAAGGTCGATCCAGTCCAGCCACAGGACGGGAATGTTTCGGTCCCGCCTGGCAATGCAGGGCAGGTTTTCAATGTGCATCGCCAGGTCGTAACCGAGAAAGCCAAAAAAACCGCCGGCAAAAGGCAGTTGAAAGGTGTCGGAAGAGAGTTTGCGTTGGTTCAGGATGGCGTCCAGCGTGACGAAGGGATCGCCGGGCAGAGGGGTCGTTCGGCCGTTCTCGATACGTTCAAGGCCGCTGCCATCCAGGCGGTAGGACTCCCGTCGGCGTAGCGGCACGATGCTGAAGCGCGCCGTCCCGGAAGCAGTTTGCGGGCTCTCAAGGAAACCGGGACCGGTGGGATAGAGGCGCTGGTAAATGATCAGCGGGTCGAAATGGTCCAGGGGAAAACTGTACAGGAAGCAGATCATGGGGTGTTTTTCGATAAGGGGTGACAGCCTGAGGCCAGTGATCGTGCGGCGTGAAATGCGGCGCACGAAAAATTCTGCCCATGTGGTTTTTCTCAGTTGATGAGCTTTCGCTCCTTGGCGGCGATAACGGCTTCGAGGCGACTTTTCACATCCAGTTTTTTAAAAATGTTTTTGATGTGGGTTTTGACGGTTTCCGGGCTGATGAACAGGCTGTTGCTGATTTCCTTGTTGCCCTGGCCGCGGGCCAGGCAGTCGAGGATCTGTTTTTCCCGGCGGGTGAGAAAATCCTCAGGGTCGTCTTCTTCGTCCGGTTCCATGTCCGGGCGGGTGTCTTCCCAGTCGACGGCCAGATCCATCAGGTATGGCGACATGGGGTGTTCTTTGTTGACAAAAGCCCGGATAAGCTCGACCAGATCGGTGATGTCGATGCTTTTGAGCACATAACCGTCGGCTCCGGCCTGCATGGCTTCTTCGATGAAGTGCTTGTCGCTGTATGAAGAAAGAATCAGCAGGGTCATCTCCGGATAATGTTTGCGCAGCATGCGCACCGCCGCCACTCCGGAAAGCCCGGGCATGTCGACATCGATGAGCGCCGCGTCCGGGGGGTTCTGCTTGATCCTTTCCACAGCCTTGAAGCCGTCGTTGGCTTCACCGATAAAGTCGATGTCGGAAAACTGGCTCAGGCCCATGCGCAAGCCGGTGCGAAGCAGGGGGTGGTCGTCGGCCAGAAAAACTTTAAACGGTCCGCTTTTGGGCATTTGTACCTCCGGGCAATGCGCGGGTTGAATCCCCTTCAAATATCTTTTGAAGGGTCGGGGACCGGCAGGGCCAGCACGATGCGCAGGCCGTCGTCCGTGGTCTCCGCCCAGATATGTCCCCCGTGTCCCTCCGCAACGAGCTTACAAAAGTTAAGCCCCAGGCCCAAGCCTTTTTTGGCGGCCGGGTTTTTGTGATTGCTCGTGTAGAACTTGTCGAACATGGCTCCCAGATCCTGCATGGGCAGATCCTTGCCGCGATTGTGAAAGGCGACGAAAATGTGGGCAATATCCGGCCGCAAGCGGACAGATTCGCCGTGCCGCTTACCGCCTGACGGCGCGCTTCGGCGTGTTTCGATGGTGACCAGGTCTTCTCCTTCACTGAACTTGATGGCGTTGTCCAGCAGGTTGGCAAAGGTTCGCAGCAGGCGCAGCCGATCCCCGTAATACGGCAGTTCGTCACTGAAGTCCGATTGGTAATCGATGCGGATTTTGCGATCCTGACAGGAATAATAGGATTGATTGACGACCTCCTGTAAAGCCTGGTGGATGTCGAAGCGGCTCTGCCGCAAAACCAGCATGCCGTAATTGTTGCGAAACACATCGAGAAAGTCGGACACCATGCCCATCAGGTCATGGTTGGTGTCGGCGGCCATTCTGAGAATATCCGTCTGTTCCTGGTTCAGGTGCCCGACCTGGCCGTCCAGCACCAGCTTGAGGGCCGATTTGATAGCCAGGATGGGGTTGATCATGTCATGGGTAAGCATGCCGAAAAGATCGCTCTTCATCCTCTCGATGGTTTTTTCTTCGGTCATGTCGCGCATGACGGCGACGAAGCCGTGCAGCTCTCCCTTTTCGTTTTCCATGCGGGAAAGGGACGTATCGACCTGGGCCAGTTTTTTATCGGAAAGCAGCAATCCCAGGCTGAGGCGTTCCGGTGTGTCGCGGGTCTCGCGCAGCTTGGCCATTTCCCTGACCAGCGGGGTACGGTCCAGAAACAGCGATTCGATGGGTTGGCCGGAAAGGTCGCCATCGGGGCGCCCCAGTGCTTCAAGCAGGGCGCGGTTCTGATTTTCGATGAAACCCCTGGTGTCGGTGGCGATAATGTAATCGGAAACACTGTTGATCAGCTGAAAAATGCGTTTGCGCGAGACGCTTTTGAGGCGTTTATTGTTAGTGGCCAGGCTGCCAAGGGTTCCGGCGATGAGGCTCTGCAGGGTGGCGAAGTCGTGCAGGCGTTCATAGCTTATTTTCGGGATTCGGTACAAAGCTTCCATGTAGCCGGCCATGTCCCGAATGCCGATGGCGCTGGCATGATGAAAAGCGAGATCCCGGTCGATGACATAATCTTCCGTTCTGACCTGGCCGCAGATCATTACGGCCACCATCTGCCCTTCGACGGTGATGGCGGATGCACAGTCCACCAGTCCCGAATTAAGGCAGGAGTAGATGGTCGGTCCATCCTTGCGCAGCGCCTCGCGTGCGCCATAGCGGGCGCTGGCCGTGCATTTGTGCAGGCCTTCATGGGTACCGCGGCAGAATTTCAGGCAGAAGTCGGAGAAATTGTAGGGTCCGGCAAGGATGTTTCCCTTCGTGTCGTAAATGCAACCACCCATGCGGGTCGCCTTGGTGTAGGCCACCATGATTTTATCAAGGGTGTTTTTATCGATCAGATCCAGAAGATATGCCATGTGGATGCTTTGCCCGTTGTCAGTAGCAGGAGCATCATTGTCCCACAAATGGGCATTTTGATCAAAGCGCAAAAAAATTTCGAAAATCACTCCATTGAGGGATAAAAACCCCTCGCCCTAGCGATGGCAACGACAGGCAGCCCTGATGTACTGTTATTACGGACAACGGGCAATGCTTCCCGAACACTGGGGATGCTGTTTGAAATCAACACCGGACAACAGGTCTGGGATGGTTTTTTAGCCGAGGTTAGCCCCCGGAGCGTACTCATAGAGATCACGTACAAAGTCATGCGACACAACGGTTTCCCTGGCGGTCTGATGTTGGTCGACGAAATTTTTCCTCCCCTGTGAGCTTTTCTGTTCGCTTTTTCCCTCCTCAAAAGCAGATTCACGCAATCGTCACCGACTCAGGCCGCAATTTTTATCTTCAACGCTCCACGGGTAGCTTCTCCCGCGGGGCGTCTTTGTATCCAGGCACGTCCTCGTGCGTTCACGGACGCCAAGGTCGGGCGTTTTGGCCGTTTTGCATAAACCTTGCGTTTGGTCAGGGTGAAACTGCCCGAAGCAGTTTACGGATATCTCGATCAGGAAGCCCCCCCTCGCCAACCTGGACGGTGAGGTGGTGTATCAGGTGTGATATTAAATTTTTTATAATAATGCTTATACCCATCGAGTTTTGTGCGGACGGAAATAAAAAGCCCTCAGAAGCAAAAATGCTCTGAGGGCTTTTTGTGTTGAGGATTCTAAAAATGTGTGCAGTTGTGTGCAGTGACAATCGAAAAGGGGTTACGGAAATATCCGTAACCCCTTGATTTTGGTGGAGCTAAGCGGGATCGAACCGCTGACCTCTTGAATGCCATTCAAGCGCTCTCCCAGCTGAGCTATAGCCCCGTGTGTTGTGGAGTGGGTTATAGCAAAAGCCCCTGAAGGGTGTCAACAGGTTTTTTTCCTGTGGTTGCCGTTTTTTTCGCATCGTGCTGAGGGCTGTCAATTGTACAGGCTGATCAGGGAAAGCACCGCTGCGCCGTATAAAAAAGGGCTGCATTGACGCCATTTGCCGAGCAGGACTTTGATCAGCACGTAGGATAGAAATCCGAAAGCCAGTCCGGTGGATATAGAATAGGCCAACGGCATGAACAGGATGGTAAGAAACGCCGGAGCGCCTTCCTCGAAATCGTAGAAGTCGATCTGGGCGACACCGCGCATCATGAATATGCCGACCATGATCAGTGCCGGGGCGGTGGCACAAGAGGGCACGGTGCTGACGATAGGGGAAAAGAAGGCGGCCAGAAGGAACAGGAGACCGGTGACCACACCGGTCAGGCCGGTGCGCCCGCCGTCGGAGACGCCGCTGGCCGATTCGAGATAAGCGGTCGTGGTACTGGTGCCGAGCACCGCTCCGCCGACGGTGGCCAGGGCGTCGGCGGTCAGCATGCGTGGCAGGCCCGGGATTCTGCCATCTTCCCTGACCATGCCCGCTTCCCGGCAGACGGCCAGCAGGGTGCCGAGGCTGTCGAACAGGTCCATGAACATAAAAGTGAATATGGCCGACCAGAAAGACAGGTTAATGGCGCCCGCTATATCCAGTTTGAAGGCGATCGGGGCCGGCGAAGGCGGCAGGGCGATCAGGGTCTCGGGCAACCGCGTTTCGCCGCTGATGATTGCCAGGAGCGTAACGGACAGGATCGAAATCAGCAGCGCTCCACGTACCCGGCGGATTTCCAGCAGGATGGCGAGCAAGACGCCAAAGAGCCCCAGCATCGCTCCGCGGCTAATGGAACCAAGGCCGATCAGGGTGGCCGGGTTGCCAACGATCAGGCCGAGGTTCTGCAGGCCGATGAAGGCGATGAACAGGCCGATACCGACGGCGGTGGCCTGCTGCAGGCAAACCGGGATGGCCCTGAGTATCCGCTCCCGGAATCCCAGCCAGGTAAGTATGAGGAAAAAGATACCGGACAGAAAAACAATCCCCAGGGCGGTCTGCCAGGGGATCTGTCGCTGCAGAACCAGGGTATAGGTGAAGAAAGCGTTGAGACCCATGCCTGGCGCCATCATGATAGGCGAGTTGGCCCAGAGGGCCATGAGCAGGGTGGCGAGCCCGGCCACCAGGCAGGTGATGGTGGTCAACGCGCCCTTGTCCATGCCGGTAGCGGCCAGCATGTCCGGATGAACAAAAATGATGTAGGCCGCCGCCAGAAACGTAGTGATGCCGGCCAGAATTTCATTGCGCAGGCAGCTGCCGTGCGCCTCCAGATGAAAAAAACGCTCCAGCATACGGGCCTCCTGGGGGAATGTGAAGGAGAAGAAGTCGTGCCTGTCTTATCACATTCCCCGGGGAGGCAACAGCTTTTTATGCCGGAGTCTGCGGACGGAACATGGTCAGCAGCATTTTCATATCGGTGGCGGCGCGCACCGCATGGGGGATGTTGGCGGGCATGACGATCAGGCTGCCGGCTTCGGCACCGATCGTCTTTGCGTCAATGGTGATTTCGGCTCGCCCCGCCAGGACTTGCACAAAGGCATCGAACGGAGCGCTGTGCTCGGATAATGCCTGGTTTGCGGCAAATGCGAACAGGGTCAGAGTGCCTACCGGGGTCTGGGTCAGGGTGCGGCTGACGATGGCGCCCGGCTGAACGGTCACCAGTTCGCTTATGGAGTGTGCCGTGGCCGGGGCAAGGGATCCGCTGTCGGGGTGTTTGTCCATGGGGTTCTCCTGGGTTCGAGGTTGAAAATGACTTGTCATGGGGAAAGTATGCCACTGCTTGCCTTCGGGTTGTTTGATGCGGATCAAGGATCGGGCGGTTTTTCGCCATATTCAGTGGTGGCAAACATCAAGGGCTTGATACATTTGAAAAATTCAAGCGGGATGGCCATCCCGCTGTTCAACAGCGGTTTTGCGGTTTGGGTTGTTCCTGAATTGCGGCTGTTTTGGCGCAATCGGCAAGGGTTGTCGGGCTCTTGCCATAATTGTAGATTGTTTTCGGCTTTATGCTTGACAAGGTCGAATCTCCTGGTTTATATAAGAGCCCACCTGAGGGAGACCCTTTGGTGCAAACCCGATAAAAAAGGCGGTGTAGCTCAGTTGGTTAGAGCATGCGGCTCATATCCGCAGTGTCCGGAGTTCGAATCTCTGCACCGCCACCAATTATAAAAGACCCTCCTGGATCGCAGTGAGGGTCTTTTCTTGTTTGAGCTGCCGGAGGTCTTGTGGATCAATGCAGTCTCTGTTCAATCACACCCTTATAAGTTGTATAGGCCTGCAGCCGAAAGACAGGATACTGGTGGGCGTTTCGGGTGGCGTCGATTCGGTGGTCCTGCTCGATTTGCTGTGGCAGGCGGCGGGGAAGCTGCAACTCGAAATCAGGGCCGCGCATCTCGACCACTGCATGCGTAGCGAGAGTTGCCGCGATGCCGAGTTCGTGCGGGAGCTCTGTCTGCGACTTCAGGTGCCGCTATCGCTTGGTTGCATCGATGTGCCAACGTTGGCGGCGCAGCGCAAGCGGGGTCTGGAAGAAGCGGCCCGGGATGCGCGGCGGGATTTTCTGCTGCGTACAGCCCGTCTTGAGGGGTGCCGTTTTGTCGCGCTGGGCCATCATCGCGATGACCAGGCCGAAACCTTCATGCATCGCCTGCTGCGTGGCAGCAGTCTGTCGGGGCTGGCCTGCATGCGCCTGCGGAGCGATCCTTTTATCCGACCGCTGCTGACATTTTCCAGAAGTGACATCCTGCAGTATCGTGATTCCCGCCAGCTCGGCCACGTTGAAGATTTGAGCAACGCCGATCCGTCTTTTACCCGCAATCGCCTGCGCCATGAATTGCTGCCGCTGCTGCGCGAATACAATCCCCGCATCGATCATCACCTGGCTGCCCTTAGCCGGCGTATCGCCGTTGAGGAAGACTATTGGGAACAGCAGGTTGGTGACGCCATGGCGAGCCTCTGTGTTGCCGGGGACGACGGTTTATGGTTGTGCTGCAACGCGCTGGAACTGCTGCATCCGGCGTTGCGCCTGCGCGTGCTGCGAGCCGCCCTGGAGCGATTGCGCGGGGATCTGCGGGGTATTGGTGCGCCGCATCTGGAGGCTCTGCAGAATTTGCTGCATGGTGCCAGGCCCGAGGCGGAGGTGCACCTTCCCGGGGCGTGGGCGGCGCGGCGTTATGATCGTCTCTGGATGCGAACCACCCCGCCGTTGCCGCGGCAGGGGTTTGCGGTTGCGATTCCGGGGCCGGGGGTTTACGATTTCCCCGGAGGTGGGCAGCTGCACGTAACACTGCAGGCGGACTGTGGCGGAGAAACCCGCTGGGTGGCGGAATTTGATGCGGCTCTGGTGCGGTTTCCGCTGCAGGTGAGATCCTTTCGTCCCGGTGATCGGTTTTATCCCAGCGGCGCGCCGGGGCATCGCAAGTTGAAGGATTTTTTTATCGACGCCAAGCTGCCCCGCGAGGTCCGGCAAGCCTTGCCGCTGGTGGTGGCCGACGAAATTATCTGGCTGCCGGGCTTGCGCCGATGTCAGGGGTTGCGTCCGAAACCCGGGGGCTCACAGGTGTTGCGCCTGGCTGTAACCGGTCGGTCGGGGGACAATCAAGGCTTGTGAAACCATGGGGATTATGATAAATTTCGAAAACATTTCAGTGGTTTTGGCCCTGTTTTGGCATAGAGGGGGTCGCACTGCGCAAAGTAAGGGGGAAGAGTGAATCCGATTTTCAAGAACCTGGCACTTTGGTTGGTTATATCCCTGGTCATGATCACCCTGTTCAACCTGATGACCACCTCCAAAGATGAGCCCAAAGCGATATCATATACGGCGTTTCTCGATGCCGTGGAAGACGGGACGGTAAAGGAAGTCGTTCTGGAAGGTCCGAATATCGAGGGCAAGGACCAGGAAGGCAATGCCTTCAGGACCTTTGCGCCCGACGACCCACGGTTGGTCCAAGTACTGCGCGACAAGGGGGTCACCATTCAGGCCAAGCCCGAGGAGGATCGGGGTTTCTGGATGTCTCTGCTGTTTTACTGGGGGCCGATCATTTTGTTTATCGGGGTGTGGATTTTCTTCATCCGGCAGATGCAGTCCAGTGGCGGCAAGGCCATGAGTTTCGGCAAAAGCCGGGCACGTCTGCTTACCGAAAGCGGGAACCAGGTGACCTTCAAGGATGTGGCCGGCATCGACGAAGCCAAGGATGAGCTGCAGGAAATCGTGGCGTTTCTCAAGGATCCCAAGAAATTTTCACGCCTCGGCGGGCGCATTCCCAAAGGGGTTTTGCTGGTGGGGCCCCCCGGTACCGGCAAGACGCTTCTGGGGCGGGCCATTGCCGGGGAGGCGGGGGTGCCCTTTTTTTCCATTTCCGGCTCCGACTTTGTGGAAATGTTCGTCGGGGTTGGCGCCAGTCGGGTGCGCGACCTGTTTCTGCAGGGTAAGAAAAACGCTCCCTGCATCATCTTCATCGACGAGATCGATGCGGTGGGCCGGCATCGTGGCGCCGGCCTGGGCGGCGGGCATGACGAGCGGGAACAGACCCTCAATCAACTGCTGGTGGAAATGGACGGCTTCGAGTCCAACGAGGGCGTTATCCTGATCGCCGCCACCAACCGACCCGACGTGCTGGATCCTGCTCTGCTGCGGCCCGGGCGTTTCGACCGCCAGGTGGTGGTGCCGCGTCCGGACATCAAGGGCCGCGCCATGATTCTCGATGTTCATGCGCGCAAGGTACCCCTTGGTAGCGATGTCAACCTCGATGTGGTTGCCAAAAGTACGCCCGGTTTTTCGGGCGCCGATCTGGCCAATCTGATCAACGAAGCCGCGTTGCTGGCTGCCCGCCAGAACAAGGACAAGGTCGATATGCAGGATCTGGAAGCGGCCAAGGACAAGGTTCTCATGGGTGCGGAGCGCCGTTCGCTGGTGATTACCGAAAAGGAAAAGCGCGTTACCGCCTATCATGAGGCGGGTCATGCCATCGTGCCGTTATTTCTGCCGGAGGCCGATCCGGTGCACAAGGTGTCCATCATTCCCCGCGGTCGGGCCCTGGGGGTGACCATGTTTCTTCCCGAGGAGGAAAAATACAACCAGTCCCGCATCGGTCTGGAAACCGCTATTTGCGGCCTGCTTGCAGGTCGTGTCGCTGAAGAACTGATGTTTGACGAGGTGACCAGCGGCGCCAGCAACGACATCGAACGGGCTACCCATATTGCCCGCAAGATGGTATGCGAGTGGGGAATGAGCGCCAAGATCGGTCCGCTGGCCTTCGGAGAGAAGGAAGGCGAGGTGTTCCTGGGCCGGGACCTGGGGCATGCCCGCAATTACAGCGAGGCGACGGCCGTCGAAATCGACAACGAAATCCGCCGCATCGTTCGGGAAAGTTACGACAAGGCGCGACAGATTCTGTCCAATCACCGCGATGGGCTGGTCGCGGTGGCCGAAGCATTGCTGGAGCGCGAAACCATTGACGGTGGAGAGGTACGTCGCATGATTTTCGGTGAGTCGGCGTCCGCCGGCAACGAAACCTCTGCCGGCACACCGGAGAATACGGCGACGGTTGAGGTGTGATGGCTTCCCACCGGTTTCCAGACAAGCCTGCGGACTTGCCGGAGGAAGGGGGGCCGTTCGACGTTTTTCCGGTGCCGACAATCCTGCGGGGACGCCGCTGCCGACTGGATCTGGAACGTCCCCTGATCATGGGAATCCTCAACATAACCCCCGATTCCTTTTACTCCGGTAGCCGCGCGACGTCGATTGACGATGCCCTTGGCCGGGCTCGGCGCATGCTGGACGAAGGGGCGGACCTGATCGATGTTGGCGGAGAAAGCACCCGGCCGGGGGCGGCGCTGATCAGCGAGCAGGAGGAACTCGACAGGATCGTGCCGGTCGTCGAGATCCTGTCCCGGGAGTTGCCGTGCCCTTTGTCTGTCGACACCAATAAAAGCGTCGTGGCTCGCGCCGCGGTTGCTGCCGGTGCCGATTTCATCAACGACATCAGTGGCTTTGCCTTTGATCCGGCGATGGCCGATACGGTTGCGGCTTGCGGGGCCGGGGCTTTTCTGATGCATACCCGGGGCAAACCCGAGGCGATGCAGGCCGATACCGCCTACGGGGATCTTTTTGCCGATATCGTCAATTACCTGCGCAAAGCGGTAGCTCGTGCCGAAGCCGCGGGTATCCCCCGCTGTCGACTCGCGATCGATCCGGGTATAGGTTTTGGCAAGGATCTGGCCGGCAATCTCGAGATTCTGCATCGTTTGAGAGAGCTTCTCGTCCTGGGTCTGCCGGTGCTGCTTGGCACCTCGCGCAAAGGATGCATCGGCCAGGTCGTGGGACAGTCCGATCCTGCGGAACGTCTCTACGGTACCCTGGCCACGGTGGCACTGGGCGTGGCGAGCGGCGTACAGATTTTTCGGGTACATGATGTGCGGCCCGCCAGGGAGGCGGCTCTGATGGCCTGGGCTGTGGTGCACCGGCGCCGTCCTTGATCCCTTGTCCTGTGATGGATATTAAAAATGAGCGGATTT